>JAJYIE010000010.1 GCA_021790255.1 bacterium
TTCATGAGGCTAATGTAATCTTTCCGGGAAAACTTGGGAAGAGCGTAGATTAACTTGTTAAAATCACTTGGCAATTTTCTGCGTTTGTCTCAAATGTGTTTGATCTTTTTCATTCTTTATGACAAATCTCTTAAGCTAGAGTATAATTAATTACATTTCACGCCGAGGTGGCGGAATGGTATACGCGGTAGTCTCAAAAACTACTGGCTGCAAGGCCTTGAGGGTTCGACTCCCTCCCTCGGCACAAAATCTGTCAACTGATTTACTGAAAATCCCAACATGGTAGTAATATTATTCCAGTGTAGTAATATTATTCCAGTAATGATTTTCCGGAACCGGGCAGAGGCCGGACAGGAACTGGCAAAAAAGCTGGCCAAATATCGTGAACAAAACACAATAATTTATGCCCTGCCAAGGGGAGGTGTGATTGTTGGGGCAGAGATTGCCCAAAAGCTGCACTGGCCCTTAAGCCTGGTAATTATCCGCAAAATTGGGCATCCTTCCCAGCCAGAATACGCCGTGGGGGCAGTGTCAGAAAATGGACCTGCTGTTTTCAACGAATCAGAAACTGATTACCTGAATCCGGACTGGTTGGCAGGAGCAATCCATAGGCAGCGGCAGGAAACCCGGCGCCGGCGCCTGGTTTATTTAAAAAGCCGCCAGCCAGTTCCCGCTCAGGGCAAAACCGCCATTATTACCGATGATGGCATCGCAACCGGCCTCACCATGCGGGCAGCAATTGCTGAAATCAGGCAGCAAAACCCACAAAAAATAATAGTTGCTGTACCGGTAGCGCCTCTTGAAGTTGCGACACTGATTGCGAATGAGGTGGATGAAGTAGCTGCCTTACAAATCCCGGAAAACTTTATCGGATCAGTAGGAGATTACTATCAAAATTTTCCACAATTAACTGATAAGGAGGTGATCGGTCTTCTAAATTCCCGATAAACTATTTAAATACTCTTTCAGTTTTTCAAATGCCAATTTTCGCGGCTTATCCATACCAATTTTGGCTTTTTCCTCATCATTTACCTGCGCATAAGTCTTATCAAAGCCTTCCGGCATAAAAATCGGATCCCATCCAAAACCTGATTCGCCCCGCGGATCAACTACATATCCTTTTACTACTCCCTCAAAATAAGAAATCCCGCCCTGGGTAAGATAGTAAGCAACTTCAGTCTTAGCTTCAACCCGGTTATCGCCCATTTTTTTAGTTAAATTCACAACACCTTCTCTGCCGATGGCTTTGAAAAACCATTTAAAAAGCGGTCCCGGCAAACCGTTGATGCATTCAAGATAAAGTGAAGTGTCTTCAACCACAAAATTGCCCTGGTGCAGCTTTCTGGCTTCTTCGAGTTTGGCTTTCAGAACAATTTTCGGGTTAATTTCCTGGATTTCCGGCAAATCGATGTCTAGTTGCTCCAGCTCAGGTAAAACTGCTTTTGCTTCCGCGAATTTATGTTTGTTGCCGGTAATAAAGTAAAGCATCTTTATTTTGTCATTATCACCTGTCTTTTTTTCACTCCCCAACCTGTTTCCCTTTCAGCTTATCATCCAGCATCTCCATCTCCTCGAAAATCCCTTCAATCAGATTATATTTCCTGGCTTCATCTTCACTTCCCCACCTGACCAGTCGGCGGATAAACTGATAATGACCGTCGGGATACCGTCCGGCCTGACAAAAACCATGCTGGTTTCGTAGCCGAAGTTGTTTATTTCAAAACCGACTCTTTCCATCACTTCCCGCGAGACAATATCTTCCAAAATGTTATACAAGCACTCACTGGTATCTTTGGGCCGGTTAACATAATCATTTTTTCCCCAGCTTGTCGCCTTATACCGTCCAAAGTCCGGGAAAATTTTTCTCTTTTTCGCTCCGCCGAGCAATTAAATATTTGCCGTCTTTGACGACAATGGCAGTGACGCTTAAATAAGGGACTTCGTCTGGACCATAGTCCATCTTCTTCATATTACCACTTTCGCTATCATCCCGGAGCCCTGGCGATAGCTGTCCTGATATCTTCATATACTTTAAAATAGACAAATTTAGTTAAGTTATATTTTTTAGTAAATCCCTGAATTAATTTTTCCTTATGTTCTACCAAATTATTAGTCACACCATTATAAAGAAAGTATTGGATTTCTTACCTCCCCACGTTTTCAGCATTATCTAGCTTTGTTATTTGACAAACTTTCCTTCACGGCCCATACAAAAATCAGGTTATGCTCAAGAAATTTTTACCATTATCTTTATCATTAACTTCTTTTTTCTTGATCTTCTCGCCGACAAATACTTTCGCTGATTGGCTTAGAAATCACGGTAGTAATTTTTGAAGCAACTCTTATCCATTTTATGAATAAATCATTAATTTCGTGGAGAAAATATTTTTTACTAAGTTTAATAATTAATTCGTTTAGTTTTATTGTTGGGACTTTCTTTTCTGAACAAATAACGGGAGTACCTTTTTACTAAACAGCTGCCGTTTTACCCCCTGATGCTTTTTCCGCCGGCTTGGGTGCCATGCGGCTTTTTTCCATACCGTAAAACTTTACCCGCTCGGGCACAAACATCAGTTTAATCTCCCCTGTCGGCCCGTTTCTGTGTTTTTGGATATCCAAAGTAGTATCCTGGACATTCTCCGGGTCCTCCCGGTAAATAAACATCACCACATCGGCGTCTTGTTCGATAGCTCCCGATTCCCGAAGGTCCGCCAGCTGCGGCCGGCGGGAGTTACGGCTTTCCACCGCCCGGGAAAGTTGGGAAACGCAAAGAATTGGTAATTTTAGCTCCCTAGCTAAATTTTTCAGGCCCTGGGAAATCTCCGAAACTTCCTGGACCCGGTTTTCCAAGTTGCGGCCGTGTATCAACTGCAGGTAGTCCACCACCAAAAGGCGCAGCCCATGCTCCATCTGCAACCGGCGGGCCTTGGTGCGAATTTCCGCCAGAGATAACCCCGGTGTATCGTCAATAAAAAGCGGCGCTTCCGCCAGCTCCCCGTAAGCGTGGGAAATTTTGTCAAAATCAGCATCATCCAGCTTGCCCGTTTTTAACTTCCAGGCATCAATCTCCGCCGTGGTCACAATGATCCTGTCCACCAGCTCCTCTTGTGACATTTCCAAAGAAAAAATCCCTACCGGCATGTTTACCTTGACTGCCACATAAGCTGCTACGTTCAGTACGAAAGAAGTCTTACCCTGGCCGGGACGGGCAGCAAAAATAATCAGGTTGGAATCCTGCATCCCGGCAAGCTTACTGTCCAGGTCACGAAAGCCTGTCGGCACTCCCCGCAGCTTTCCAGAAGTCTTTTGCAACTCATCCAGCCGCTCAAAAGATGCAGTCAGCAGGTCTTTTAAGGCAACGAAATCCCTTTTAAGACTTTGCTGTGACAGGGAAAAAACTCCTTGTTCGGCCTCTTCCAAAAGTTCTTCCACCGGCTTGCCCTCGTCATAGGCCATCTCGATCAGCCGGGTGGCCTCAGCAATCATATTGCGGCGCAGGGCGTGTTCACGGATAATTTGGGCGTAATGCTCAACATGGGCAGCTGTCGGCACCATGTTAACAAGGGTGGCTAGGTAGGCTGAGCCGCCGATTAAATCCAGGGATTCTTTTTGGCGCAGCTTTTCAGTAACTGTGACCAGGTCAATCGGTTCCCGTTTCTCAAACAGTTCGCTGATTGCTTCAAAGATCCGCCCGTGGGAGTCTGTCCGGTAAAAATAACTCGGATGCAGGCTTTCTGCTACCCGCACCACCGCATCTTTGTCAATGAGGAGTGAGCCGAGCAGGGATTGCTCAGCTTCAATATTTTGGGGAGGAAGTTTTGCCTTTGGTTGTGCCATAGGTTAAGACCCCTTAACTTTTTGCGAGCAGCACGACTGCCGGCTCTTCCGGCAACTTATCTTTGGTAACTGTCAGCTTCGACACGCCCTGTACACCTTCCGCCCCCATCTCCTTCAAAAACGGGTCTACCTCAGCCAGATCTGTAGTCAATCCCGGGATTTTGTAATGCATTGGGATAATAATCCGTGGTTCCAGCTGGCTGACTACTTGGGCCGCCGCTTCTGCATCAATGGTATAAAGACCTCCGACCGGCACCATTAAAATATCAGTTGCATCAATCTGGCTGGCCTGTTCCTCCGTCAGGACATGCCCTAAATCACCCAGATGAACGATATTTACACCATCAATAAGTAAGTGGTAAATGGTATTTGCTCCCCGCTGTACTCCGGACTGATTGTCGTGATATGTACCCACACCGGCAATACTTACACCGGATTTTTCATACTCACCGGGTCCTGTCACAACCAACGGGTTTCCTCCCACTGCCGCGGTGTTGTTATGGTCTTTGTGGTTGTGGGTGGACAGGACAATGTCTGCTTCCAAGTCTTTCGGCAGTTTCAGTCCGATAAATTCCGGGGCAAACGGGTCAATGAGAATCGTCGCAGTTCTACCTTTTATGCGGAAACACGACTGACCGTACCAATAGATATCCATGGGCTGATATTATCATAACGCTTGACCCGCGGACAAGACATATTTAATATAGTAGCTGCATACATGGCCAGCTCCACTCGCATCCGCCATTTTAAAATAAAAGTACCGGCAACCGCCTCAGTCGCGCACACTACTAAACCCCGCCCTTCTTTGAAAATTGTCCTGGTTTTAATATCCGTTATACTTTTAACCGGAGCCGTTTCACTTTTGAGCATTTACTTTGTCTCCAACCGCAGCCAGCATCTTCCCGTCCTTAACTTAACCCCGGTCACCTCAGAACCTGTCAGCTTGGACATAAACCTCTCCAGCCCCGATGATAATACAATTGTTTTTGACAAAAACCTGCTGGTTTCAGGCACAACTTCAGCCAACGCCTATGTCGTTTTAAGCTTTAACGACCATGATGAAATGCTTACCCCTGAAGCCGACGGCAATTTTTCCGCTACAATAGAGCTTCAAAAAGGGCTTAACCAGTTAAAAATTACCGCCCTGGATAGCTTAGGCAACAGTAAAAGTGAGAACCGGACGGTTTATTATTCAACGCAGCAGCTATGAGAAACAGTTTACAGCCTACAGGAAATAGGATAACAGCGATAGTTACGGCAGTTTTGCTGCTGACTGTCGCCTATTGCCTATTGCCAACCGCCTCCTTTGCGGCCGATGTCAGCCCCAATCAAATTGGGGCCAGCCCAAGTGCTGCCATGCAAGCCAAAATTAAGCAGCTGCAAACAGAGATTGCCTCCAAAGCTGCCCAGCTGGAGTCACAGGTGAGCCAGAAGCTGCAAAACCGGGTTTACAGCGGGCCGGTTAAGGCTAAATCAGACAGCTCACTTACGCTTGCTGCAGAAAACGGCAGCAAAATTGTTTCTTTAAATCAATTCACATCCTATCAGGATCAGACAGGCAGGTGGGCTGCCAAAACGTCCCTAAAAAATATATCTGCCGACGATTTTGTCATCGCCCTGGGCGATATTGACGACAACGATGTTTTGACCGCCAAAGAGGTCATCAAAGCTACCGCTCCGGCCAAACTTGACCTAGCTATAATTTATGGCCAACTGACTGCGGCTGACACTGCTACCATAACTGTTCAGGGCAAAGACGGCAGCCTGCATACTTTCAAGACCACCTCTGATACCACTTATCAGAGCAAGCAGGAAAAATCAGCTTCTGCGGATGAATTTCTGCAGGGTTCAACCGTCATCGCCGTGGGCGAGAAACAGGAGGATAATACATTAACCGCCAGGTTTATATATCTGGTTTCCGGTCCGGTTTCCCCTACTCCGGCCAAACCAGCCTCTGCCACCTCCGGGGCCCAGCAGGCCGCCACAGCTACACCAACTCCTAAACTTAAGGCAAAGTGAAATTACGCGAAGCTTACCTTGGGGAAAATGTCTGCCAGCTCTTTACCAGCCTCATTTAAATCTTTAACTGTATCCACCCCCCTCCAATAGCCAGCGCTGGGGAAAACAAAAAATGTTTCTTTCGGCAGCTTGGGGAATGTTTCCGTTTCGTGGTCCCCGACATCGGGTAGCATGGGTTCTAGATCTTTATTAAGAAGGTAAACGCCAGAGTTGAGCCAGTGTGGCAAAACCGGTTTTTCCCGGAAATTCAATACCCGTTTGTCTTCATCAAACTCAATGATGCCGTAAGGGCTTTTTAAAGGCGAGACCACCATAGTCACCAGCGCGTCTGTTTCCTGGTGTTGCTTGATCATCCTCGGCAAGTCAATCTGCCATAAATTGTCCCCGTTTAAAACCAGCACTGTCTGCCAACCCCCGGGAAGGTATCCCATTGCCTGCTTGATTGCCCCGCCCCGCCCAAGGGGAGTTTCTTCCACGGAATAAGCCACTTTCATACCATAGCGGCTACCGTCCCCCACATAATCCTGCAGGGTGTGGCGCTGATAACTGCAGGCAAAAACCACTCCTTTAATACCCGCTGCTTTCAACTGCACCAGCTGGTACTCAAGGATCGGGTGCCCGCCGACTTCCACCATAGGCTTGGGACGGTCGTTGGTATATGGCCGAAGCCTCTCGCCTTTGCCTCCCGCTAAGATAATTGCGGATTTTACATCGTGAGCCACGGTCATTACTTTACCTCATCCGCTAAAACATATCAACTCTGCTGTTTGCCTAAAATAATTGACAAGTTCGGCTGGTTTTGTCATTATAAATATTAGTTTTAGTTATGGAAAGGCCAAACTTTCATACTTATGTTTCCCAGAGTTACCTTTTTACTTTTATCAGGCGGAGATTAATCATCATCCTGCTTGTTTTAGGAGTAATTATCGTTATTGCTGCGCCCCTCATATATTACTTCCGTGTTTCTTCTTCCGCATCTTCCCGGCAGACCAATCCGGGAGACAAAATTGTTGCCAAAGTAGGTCAGGAAAATATTTACCAGGCAGATTTAGACCATTATGCTGTCGCACTGCCGGGGTTGAATCCGGCTGACAAAAAAAATTACTTTCTGCCCACATTAGTTAGCCAGTCCATTATTCTGCAAGGAGGTGCAGCTGACGGATTAATTAAGCTCGACTCTTCTGTGTTCAACTCCCCGACTAAAGACTACGCCAAAAGAGAACAATTAGTAAATGAGACCAGACAAAAAGTCACTGCCGAAAGTGAAGGCCCCAAAGGTACAGTGGTAGCTATTTGGTTTGACTTACAAGCTTCCCCTTCGGCTAAGTTAAGTTATTCCCAAAGGCAAAAGACGGCTCTTGAGAAAATCGCTGCTTCGCATCAGGCCGTTTTAAACAAAACCATGACCATTGACCAGGCCGCTGATAATATTCGTAAGGATTCTTCCATGGCTGCCCTTGACCCGCACTACAAAATAAATGCCTCTTTTACCTTTGCCCCAGCTCCCGCTCAAGCCATTACCACTTATCCCGAGTTTGATAAGATATTAGACAATCTCAAAGCCAACCAGGTTAGTGATATCTTCCCGGCTCCCAAAATTGTCAACAGCAAAGAAACTTCTTCTATTGCCGGATATATGTTCGGTGAGGTAACTAATTTTGTGGACAGTAGTAAAGTAATCAGCTTTGATGACTGGTTTGCTCAAAAAAAAGCTATCTATAAAGAAACCACACCATGAAATATTTCAGATTTATCTTACTTACCTTAATTGTCTTCACCTTTGTTTTACTGGCACCTAAATCAGTCAAGGCTTATTATTGCCCCGGGGCATATACATCAGATGGGCAAAATTTCAGTATTGCTTCGGGAAATACTGTTAATTATAACTCTAACTGGGAAACCTGGGATTGCGGAAACAGCTTGGATATTGAAGGGAGGTTAACAATCAATGGCGCCTTAACAATAATAGCCAATACCATCACCGTTAATGGTGAAATCAATGCTGATAGCTGGACAAACAGGAGTTGCGGAAGCGCCGGCACCTGCGTAGGAGCTAGCGGGTTTTCCGGAGGTGCCGGAGGTAGCGAATGTGATAACGAGAATAACTCACCGGCAGATGCTGCCGTAGCTTACTATGGCGGTGGCCAGGGAGCAAAATCATGGGGTTATAGCGGTGGCCACTACGTTGGTTCAGGCGGAGGAGGCGGAGCCGGATTCGGTGGGCAAGGTGGAAATGCCGGTATAGGGTCTTATACTGGCTTAGACAGTGCAGATTGTACAGGTCAAGCTCTTCCTGGATCTGGATCCGGTAACGGAGGTTCTGGTGGTTTCGGCGAATGTAACTACTGGCAGGGCACGAGCTACGGGGTGTTTCATACAGGGACGGGTGGAGCGGGCGGAGGCAGCAACCAGGGTTGTGGAGGATCAATTACTACGCAATGGGCATCATGTTGGGACAACCACGGATCTGATTGCTGGTTAGGCAACTATCCCTGGCTTTTTTGGAAGCAAACATTGTCCGGAGGTGGTAGTAATTGCGGACCTACTGGTCCATTTTCAGGTCTAAACGGAGGCAGTCCTCAAGGCAATTGGTTAGGCGGGGAGGGATATTCAAACGCTATATCTTGCGGCACCAATTGCGGGTCCGACACTAACGTTTTGGGCGGAAGCGGAGCCGGAATTGACGGAGCAGGCGGAGGCGGAAGCGGGCATGATTCGTGTGGTTGGTGGCAATGGCAATCAAGGGGAGGACCCGGCTGTCCCCTGGAACTTGGCAGCGGAGGCGGAATGATTAAGCTAATGCCCAGATCAAATGCGTATATTTACGGATATATCCATGCCCGTGGCCTTTCGAACGGAGGAGGCGGCAGTATTGATATTATCCCGGCATCCATGACTTCCGATCCAAGCACCTGGTATAACCCAAAAGTTGGTGTCAACTTTTCGGGCAGCACGAGAATTGATACATCAAGTAGCGGCAATACTCCGGGAGGTGGTGGTGCCATCCGGATTTTAGACGGTTCGGGTAATCATGATATAAGTAAGAATAGTTATAACGGAAGCAGTTGCGCAGGCATAGGAGACCAGGTTACAGCCGGTGGTAATACCCCTGGGACTGTCTGGTGTAATGCAGGATCAGTTGCTCCCTGCACCCCCGCCAGCCAGCCCGGGGCAACGTCTATATCCACATCCTCGCCAACTCCCCAAAGCTTTGTCACTTTTTACTGGTCGCCCTCTACAGGCACCTCTCCTATTAATTACACCGTCACTCTCTATGATAGTGATAATAATACCAACTATTATTGTTACTCTGCTCCCGATACTGCCAATTGCACTTTTTCCAACCTAATAACTGGCGCTCACTATCCTTACTGGTTTGTGACGGCTTACAATTGTGGTGCTACTGCCTCTCCCCAATCTCCCAACGGCCCAGGCTTTGTTGATCCCACCCCCACCCCTAATCCCTGGATGAAAGTCTCCAACGGTGATGTTCACTCTAATCAGTAAACATTTATTAGTAACACTACCTACTACTCACAGCCCCCTGCCTCTGGTAAGATATTCATATGGGAAGTCAACTTATTCAACCGGTCAAAGGCACCCGTGATTTTTATCCGCAAGATTTGGCTTTCCGCAACTGGCTTTACCGGAAAGTTAAAGAGATCAGCGAGCGTTTCGGCTACCAGGAATATGATGGCCCGGAAATTGAGTACCTGGACCTTTATGCGGGCAAAACCAGCCGTGAGATTTTATCTGAGCAAGTCTTTACCCTCAAAGACCGGGACGGCCGGGAATTGGCTCTGCGCCCCGAACTCACGCCGACATTCGCCCGGATGGTGGCCCAAAAAGCCGCTGAGTTACCAAAACCAGTCCGCTGGTTTTCTTTTGGCCGCTTTTGGCGCTACGAACAACCCCAAAGAGGCCGTGGCCGGGAAGCTTTCCAATGGGAAATCAACATTTTAGGCCCGGAAACCACTGAGGCCGATGCCGAGATTTTAGCCATCGCTGCCGCTTATTTCAAGGAGTTAAATCTTACACCTGATGAAGTCGTCATTAGGGTTTCCGACCGGGAATTTATCCAAAACGAGCTTAAATCTTTTGGCATTCCTGAGGAAAAAATCATGCCGGTGTTGCGGATTATTGACCGCAAGGGCAAAATGTCGGACGATAAATTTTTAGACGGCCTGCACGCCGAAGAGTTAAATATCAATCAAATCGATTCTTTAAATAAATTATTGCAGGCTAAAGATTATCAAAAATCACCATGGCTGACGCAGGTTTTTGAGTCGCTGAAACTATACGGAGGTGTTTTGGACTATATCCAGTTTGACCCTTTAATCGTCCGCGGCTTTGATTATTACACAAGGACAGTTTTTGAAGCCTGGGATAAAAGTGGCAAATTCGGCCGGGCCATTTTTGGCGGCGGGCGCTATGATAACCTGACGGCCCAAATCGGCGGCGTCCGTATACCCGGAGTAGGTATGGCGCCGGGAGACATGCCGATTCAGGTTCTCCTGGAGCAGTATGGCAAAATGCCGTCTCTTAAGCCTTTTACTGCTACTGTCCTGGTAACAGTTTTCTCTGCCGATTTCTACCCAAATTCGCTGGAGACAGCAGAATGGTTGCGCCAGGAAAATATCCCCACAGAGCTTTGGGTAGAAAAATCCGCAAAGCTGGAAAAACAATTGAAATACGCCGATCAGCAAAAAATCCCTTTCGCCGTTATTATCGGACCTGATGAGGCAGCAAAAGGTATGGTTACACTGAAAAATCTTGTTACCAACTCACAAGAAAGCCTGCCGCTTAACAAGGCAATAGCACACTTACATGGCCAAGGTTAACTCACTGAAGATAACGGCAATTACCAACATCCCCGCAGTAACACTGGCTTTAGCCTGGCCTTATCTTGCTATCATCACAGCCCACTTTATCTGGGGAATTAATTATATGGTAGCCAAGGTTACCCTGCAGGAAATTCCTCCGATGTCCCTCGCCTTTCTACGGTTTTGCCTGGCGCTCATTCTTTTACTGCCGTTTCTTTTGACAGAGAAGCGGGACAGTAGGCTACAGCTACAGGATTTACCTCAGTTGTTTGTTGTCGGAGCCCTGCTGGTTACTTTTAATATCTCTTTTTTCTACCTCGGGCTAATGCGCACCACTACAATTAACGCCGCTACACTGACCATGACTATCCCCGCCCTTTCGGTGCTTTTAGGCTGGAGTATTTTAAGGGAAAAAGTTTATCTTATAAACCTGCTGGGGATTTTTACCGGTCTTTTGGGGGCGGTAATTATTATCGGAGTGCCTGAGGTAATTTTAGGAGCACAGCAGCTTTCCCTCCCAGCCATGATCGGCAACATCATGATTGTCTTTTCTTCTCTGGCCTGGGTAGCCGGGGCAACTGTTTCCAAAGGCCTTTTAAAAAAATATTCCGCTCTTACCGTAACCGCCACCATTTTCACGGTGGGGGCCATCACCTTCCTGGCCCCAGCTGTAATTGAATACCTGCAGGACCCGCTCTGGCCATCCCGGGTAACGCACATAGGGATCTTCGGCCTGCTTTTTATTGCTTTTGCCTCCTCCGTCTCTGCTTATTTCCTCTTTGAATGGGGAGTTGCTAAGTTGGGAATCATTAAAGCTGACTTGTTCCAATATATCGAGCCGCTGGTAGCTGCCTATTTTGGCATAGTCCTGCTGCACGAGCATCCCACTCCCCTCTTTTTGATCGGAGCAGTTTTGGTAGCAGTAGGGGTTTTCTGGAGCACTGCCGGGCGCCCGGAACACCGGCACCATAAAAGTCACAGGATATAATGAAGTATAGAGTATAGTGTATAGTGTATAAAGTGTGATGGGTCATAATTTCCGTTTTCCTCTCTATACTCCATACTATATATTGTGTTATACTACCCAAGTTACAGAAGGTCATTGTTATGAAGAAAAATATCCACCCCACCTGGTATAACGATGCCAAAGTTACCTGCATTTGCGGTAACACTTTTACCACCGGTTCAATAGTGCCGGAAATTCGTGTGGAAATTTGTGCCAAATGCCATCCCTTTTTTACCGGCCAGCAGAAACTGGTTGATACTCAGGGACAGGTTGAAAAATTCTCCCGTACTAAGCAGGCCTCTGAAGTCAAAAAGGCTGAAAGGGCAAAAATTGCCGAGATTCGTGCCAGCAAAGTCCAGGCCACGCGGACAGAAAAACCCAGCCTGAAAGAACTGCTCATGCAGGCCCGCAAGAAAGCCACCTCTTAGAAAATTCTCAGAAAAAGTGTAAAGTAAAAAGGTAAAAGTAAAAAACTTTTTGACTTTTTCCTTTGAATTTTGAACTTAACCCATGGACAACTATCTCGAACAACAAATTACCGAGCTGGACAGACGGATTGATGAAACCCGCCAGCTTCTTTCCGATCCCCAGCTGGCTGACCTGGCTGCCCTGGAAATTGCTGACTTGGAAAAACAAAAGGAAGAGCTTCAGGCTTCTGCAGCCAGCCCGATGGTTTCAGAAAACGAGTCAGAAGATCATGATGGAACTGAGGTTAACCCCAACATCGCCATTTTGGAGATCAGGTCGGCTGCCGGGGGCGATGAAGCCGGGTTGTTTGCCCAAGACCTTTTGCGTATGTATGAAAGGTATGCCCAAAGTGAGCGCTGGCACCTGGAAGAGCTTGACCGCTCAGAGGGCAAAATCGGTCAGGTTAAAGAAGTTGTTATAAAAATCACCGGCCGGGGTGCTTACAAAGCGCTCAAATACGAATCCGGCGTCCACCGAGTGCAGCGTGTTCCCAAGACTGAAAGCGCCGGTAGAATCCACACCTCCACAGCCACCGTGGCAGTCTTGCCGCAAGTTACCGCTGCTCTGGTGGAAATTAACCCTTCGGATATCGAGTTTGAAGCTTTCCGCGCCGGCGGGCACGGAGGACAGAATGTCAATAAAGTGTCAACCGCCGTCCGAATCAGGCATATCCCCAGCGGCCTGGTTGTCACCGCTTCCACAGAACGCTCCCAGCTACAAAATAAAGAAAATGCCTTAAATCTTTTACGGGCTAAACTTTGGGAATCAGAAGAGGAAAAGAAGGCTCAAACTATTGGCGGTGCCAGGGCGCTGATGGTAGGAAGCGGCGACCGCTCGGAAAAAATCCGTACTTATAACTTCCCGCAGAACCGTCTGACGGATCATCGCATCGGTAAATCATGGTACAACCTGGAGGAGATCATGGAAGGTAAGCTGGAAGCGGTCATTCAGGCTGTCCATGCAGCAGCCAAAACAGAAAATGCCGAAACCATACAACCCTCATGACCGTTTGATGCTCAAAGCTAAAAGGGAGGGCTACCGGGCCCGCTCTGTTTATAAGCTGATAGACTTAAACCACCGCTTTCACCTTTTGCGCCCAGGTCAAAAAGTGCTGGATTTAGGCGCTGCTCCCGGTTCATGGCTGCAGTATGTCGGCAGCCAAATTGGATCCGGCGGTTTGGCAATAGGAGTTGATATGCAGCCTATCACAGCCATAGCGCCTAACATTAAAACTTTCTCAGCCGATATCATGGACAGTGCCAAACTGGAAGAAATTCTTATCCAAAACGGCCCTGCTTTGTATGACCTGATCCTTTCCGACTTGGCTCCGAGTACCACCGGCATCATCGGGGTAGATCATTATAAAAGTATTGAACTCTCCCGCAAGGCAACGGAAATTGCCGTCGGGAGGCTAGAAACAAGGGGAAGTTTAGTCATAAAAATTTTCCCCGGCGAGCACTTCAATGACTTTTTTCAGGGGCTGAAAAAACAGTACCGGAAAGTTAATGCTGTAAAAGTGGGAGCTTCAAGAGACAGAAGCAGGGAAATTTATATAGTGTGCACAGAGAAGAAAGCTATAAATTTAAATACTTAAAATTATTAATTTATGCCCAAACCGCAACAATATATAAAAGGTTATGCAGAATTCTACAAACTAAGGTTTAAGGCAACTCCTGACGTCCTAATCCCCCGCCCGGAAACGGAACTTTTGGTCGATGAAGTTCTAAGTCATATTAACGTCATTGTGAAAATGAACGAAGCTACAACGAAACAATCTATTACAGTTTTAGACGTCGGCACTGGTGCCGGCAATATCGCTATTTCAATTGCCAGAAACCTGCCTCTTAACTCCCAAGTCCAAATCATTGCTACCGATATTTCTGAGAAGGCATTAACAATCGCCCGGCAAAACGCCATGCTGCACGGAGTTGCAGACGGAATTGTTTTTCTCAAAAGCGATTTATTAAAAAACCCGGCGCTCCACTCCTATATTTTAAATACTAAATACTCTATACTGGTGACCAACCTCCCATACATTCCCTCTTACCGCATCCCTTACCTTGATTCATCAGTTAAGGACTTTGAGCCGCTCATTGCTTTAGACGGCGGGGGGGACGGCTTTGACCTTTACCGCAAACTCTTCCGCCAAATTACTGATTTTAGCTTGCCACCCCGGGGGTGGAAACCTAAATTAATAGTGGGAGAGATCGACTATACCCAGGCTGAAATAGCCATTAAAGAAGCCGATAAATACTTTCCGGAGGCTCGGGCAGAAGTCAAGTTGGATCTGGCTCACAGACAGAGAATTTTATCAATCAGACGTTGATCTCATGGTCAGACCCCACATCAGGTAAACGTCTCCGCAGTCCATCGAGGTCTTGCCGCAATAAATCATTTGGGTCTTCAATAGGAGTAACTCTCCCGGCAATTAAATCTTCCAAATACTTATCTCCCGGTAAAAGTGTCCTACTCCCACCCGGCAAATGTCTTCGAAGACGGGAGCTTAAACCGTGATGGTGGCGGAAGCAGACATTGATTGTTAACCCTCCGACCTCTTCTCTAAATCTTTCCATAGTAGTATCTTATGAAAAACACTTTATAACTGTCGAGGCGTGTTCTATTATGGAATCGGTAATATCTGGCATTATTCGGAAGTATTTGGTAATATTAGGCAAGTGGATATTCCTCCAAAATACATCTTAACGCCGAAGATTTCTGAGCTCCTGCAAAAAATTGAAGGCAGCAAAGAAGTTATTGACTCCTTTCCCATCCCGCTGGAAATTGAAATCAACATCCGCCGCCGCTCCATTTTAAAAAGCTCACTTTTCTCCGCCCGCATTGAAGGCAATACTTTGACCTTATCGGAACTGCCTAGAGCTTCATCAAAAGATCAGAAAAAAGCCGAAGTTTTAAACATTCTCAAAGCCACCAATTGGATCTATGAGCGGCCGCACAAAGATTTGACCGTCAAAGACATTTCGGAAATGCATAAGGTAAGCATGCAGGGATTAGTTGAAAAAATTGATTTAGGACAATACCGCACTAACCTGGAAGCAATTTTCAACAGCGCCGGAATAGCTGTTTACCTTCCTCCCCGGCCAAGTCAGATCCAGCCTTTACTGGAGCGTTTAATGAAATTTATCAATAGTAGCAAAGAACCGTTTGTCCCCGTCCGGGCCTGCCTTGCCCATTATACTTTCGAAAAAATCCACCCATTTTTGGACGGCAACGGGCGAGTTGGCCGGTTACTACTGCTGACCGTGCTTTGTAAAGGCGGGTACAGCATGAAAGGACTCCTGGCTGTTGAAGAATACCTTGATAATCGCCGTAGTGAGTATTACCGCAGCCTGGATAGCAGCGGGAAAGACGTCACCGATTACCTGGAGTTTATGCTGGAGGCTATCGCCGCGACAGCCGAAGATGCTAAAAATTTGGTTCTGGAAAAACAAAGAACTGAAATTGCCGATTTATTACTTCCACGTCGCGCGGAAATTTTCAATATCATAAAAGATCATCAGATGGTCAATTTTGATTTGATCCGCCGCCGGTTTTTGGCGGTTAACGAACGGACTTTGCGCTTTGATTTAAAATATCTTGTTGACCGGGGACTGGTTAAAAAGCTGGGCACCACGAAAGGCGTTTACTATACAGTTTAAACCGCGGCCGTAGATTTTGTTACAGTATGCGCAAATCTCCATTTCCTGCTTCTTACTGCCCATTAATAATCTTGTGACGCAAGTGTTCTAAGATAAAAAATTATGGCAGCTATTTTGATATTGCTGGTCGTCCTTTGGTACTTAGGCTACACCGGAGATGGATACTGGCTACTTTGAGGATGCTGTCAATTTTTGCCGCCTTACCCAGTGCCCTCGTCGTTGCCATCATCCTGATCATAATTCTCTCGTTCGTAACATAAAAATAGCGCCTAATCCCATATTGAAGAAACCCCACGAGCGTAACAATACCCTATTGGTTCGTTGCTTGTTGAAGAGTAGCGGTAACTGTCTTTGTGCTGCCGTTGTTCCAAACTTCCAACGTAACACTATCCCCAACTTTTTTACCGGCAACAATGCCGGTAATTTTACCTGCGCTGTCCACCAGCTGTCCGTCAATTTTGGTAATCAAATCTCCCTGGACAAGTCCCGCTTTCTCAGCCGCCGAGCCCGGAATCACCTGCTGAACATATGCTCCCGGCGGCACGCTGTAATAGATGGCTAGCTCTTTGGAAATAAACTGATAACTAATCCCCAAAAATGGCTTGGAGACAAAACCGTTTTGCACAAACTGGTCAATTATTTGCCTGACTGAATTAATCGGGATAGCGAAACCGATATTTTGCGCGCCCTGAGTGGTGGCCACGTTAACGCCGATAACCTGCCCGGCTGAATTTAAAAGAGGACCGCCGGAATTACCGGGGTTAATCGCCGCATCTGTCTGAATCAAATTATCCAGGTTCTCAGAACTACCTGAGAAGCCATCGCCTGCAGTAATCTGCCGCCCTAAACCGGAAATCACACCGGTTGTCACAGTATTGGTAAAGCTGCCCAAAGCGTTGCCGATGGCTATGGCCATCTGGCCAACTTTAAGCTTTGAAGAATCACCAAGCTGTAAAGCAGGCAAATTCAAATTGTCTACCTGTACCAGCGCCAAATCCAGTGTCGGGTCACGGTAAATCTTTTTAATGGCATATTTTTTACCGCTTCGATCCACCACCGAATAAGTTAGGCTGGTATCGTCCACAACATGCTTGTTGGTGACTATTACCTCTTTATCCTCTGATACCACAAATCCAGTACCGATGGTGCTGTTCTGGCTGGCGGGAGCAGAAAACGGATCATACGGATTAAAGGTTTGTTGGGTAGCTCCGATAGCCACCACCGAAGGGGAAGATTTATCAACTGCTGAGATAACGGCACTTTCCTCTGTAACAACGGTTTGTGTTTGCCGCCCCGGCAAAGTTACGGCCGGGCTATTTCCGATCTGCGGCAGGTGCAGGTCCCCGTTCAAATAAGCTTGATGCACGCCGATGGCCAGGACAGCTAAAATAGCGAGCGTGAGAAGTTGGACTTGCGGCTGCAGAAACTTTTTACCCATTAGTGAAAAATTATACCACAACAATAAAACGTAAGACTGAGAAAAAGCTGAGGATAATACTTAAAAAGTCCCGCCGAATATTTAAAGCGTGTTTTTAAGCCAGATAATTATTTGCTCAAGATTTATTGTCGCAAGGCACTTCTTAGTTGAAAAGTTGGAGTGCCTTATCCAGCTGAGGATCCTTAGTGGCATCATTTGAATCCATCACCACTTTTACATCCGGTGTCAGACCGATGTGGTGGATCCAGCGGCCGTCCGGAGTCAACCATTTGGCAGTTGTAATGTGCAGTCCGGTATTATCCGGCATATCCTCCGCACTCTGAATTGTTCCTTTTCCAAAAGATTGCTCCCCGATGAGAGTCCCACGCTTATGATCCTGCATTGCCCCGGAAAAAATCTCCGCCGCCGAAGCTGAACCCTTGTTAATCAAAACCTCCAAAGGCAAATTTAGCATTTTGCCTGCCCGGATAATGGGCAGCTTAGTCTGGTTTCCCTGGGCATCCTGCTCAATAACCACATCCCCTTTGTCTAAAAATTCCGAGGAAATATAAACCGCATCCTCGAGGTATCCGCCCGGGTTATTGCGAACATCGACAATTACTCCCTGGGGAGCATCTGCCAAAGCCTGGCTGATCGCCTCATCCCATTCCTGGTCGGTTCTCTCGCCAAACTCACTCAGCCGGATATAGGCAATTTTCTTCCCGGAAGGTGTGGTTTTCAGTGTATAGTCAACAGTTTTGACAATTATTGTGTCACGGGTAATTTGTACCTGCCGCGGCTTGCTATCATTTTCACCATAGAGCGAGAGGGTAACCTGCGTACCCTTCGGTCCGCGGATTAACCCCACGGCTTCCGGCAAAGAAATATTCGTTGTATCCCGGCCGTCAATTGATAAAATAAGATCACCGGGCTTCACACCTGCCTTTTCCGCCGGCGTATCTTTTAAAGGAGCAATAACCGTCAACCTGTTGTCTTTATCATAACCAAGCTCCATCCCGACTCCTTCAAAAGACCCTCCCAGCTGCTCCTGAGCGGTTTTTTGAGCACTCGGGGGCAGAAAAACCGTATACGGGTCCCCCACTGCCGCCACCATCCCCTGAATCGCCCCATAATACAGCTTTTGCGTGTCAAGGGCTGTTTTATCAATATATTTTGTGGTGAGCATTTTCAGCGTCTGCCCGAACAGTGAATTACCGGAAAAATCCATGGCGGCGCTGCCCTGGCCAGGTTGGGGGTTAACAACAGTAATATCCGGCTGATAATTTTTCAGCTGGACTTGATAATCGTTATGGCCGAGCTGCCAGCCCAAAGCAAAAGAGAGGATAACAATGATGATAAAGCCGCCGTTAATGCTCCACGCACCTTTTTTGATCTTTGCGGCAAGGTTTGTTTGAGGAAGATTCATGGCTTTAAACTTAAGCAATAATTTCCAGATTCTGATATGGTACTCTAAATTTAGCCATTTGTGTAGAGACTGTTACCAAAGTACTCTTCAAACCGGAAGGCAGCAGGGTCGGTGTTTCGTCTATTGCAACAATTTTTCCCTGTCTTCCCACCCCCGGAGGGCTGACCAGACGCACCAAACCTCCAACCTGCAAAGCTGCCAAGTCGATGTCCAGAGCAGGCTCAACCGTAGTTGAAACCGGCAGCCTGGTCCGCCGGACCAGGGCAATGCTGTTCGGATCACCGCTGGGTAGGATCAGCCGAGCCCGATTGCCGTCCATAATGCCAAAACGGCGGTCATATTCCTGTAAAAGTTCAAAAATATCATCTCCAATAGGGATAGAACCAAAACCTTCAGTCACCATTAAAGTCAACCCGACATCCGACCAGTGTTTTTTAAACAAATTCCAGTCCCCACCCACCATTGAGCGGTAATCACAAGAGTTAGTGCCTCCTGAAATTATCCCCACAACCCGGCTGCTAATAGCTTGTTCTAAGGCTTCCTGGAAAACCAATGACCCCCCTACCACAATCTGGCCGCGCATTTGCTCAGTAATTTGCCGTGATGAAATCAGCTCGTCTGGCCGGCCCAGTACCCGAATAATCCCCTCCCGCTCCCTACCTGAACCAAACACTCCGTAGATTATACTTGCCACTGTCTTAATTAAAATTGTCCCAGTCGTAGGGTTTATCTCCTCCACAATTCCGTAAACCCCGCTTGCCAGCTTGCTTACTTTCGGCAGCAGTTTAATGCGCAATATCCCGGACCCTTCATCATAATAGTCAACCAATCCGTCAACCGGCGACAAGAAGATTTTCCGGCGCAGGCCAAAAAGTACTTCCCGGGCAGCCAGCAATTCCCCTTGGTAAATAATCTGCCCCAGCGGGCGTTTCAGGAAACGCAGAGCCTGTTTGGGAGAAACCCGTAGCTCATGGGCTAAATTAAAAGAGCGGAAACCTGCTGAAGACTGGCCCTCCCCGATGATATCACCCGGGCTTACTTCCTGCCCAGTCATAATGCTGATCCTCCCTTTACCCTGAGGCAAAGAGCGTTTAACTCTAATTACAGCATCCTTTTTGACCCGCACGCGGGAGCTAGTGAACAGCTGATCCATTGCCCTCCTTAGCCATACGGGTATCAATAATAACCCCCAGGCTTCCCCCGGAAACAGACAGATTAATATCCTTTTTGCCCTGCAGAGTAGCCGATTCAGAAACAAATCCTATCTCCACTTTCTCTGAGAAAGCAGGCAGGCTCATTACGCTGCCAATGCCGATCTCGTATTTTTGCTCACCCAAACGGAAACGCACCTCCCCTGCCTCATCCAGGATTTGCGGCCTAATCAGGGTGCCGGCCACCTTCTCCTCCGTTTCTGATTTAACCAGCAGGCTGATTACCCCTTCAGGTTCCAAGCCGTCAATAAATACCCGCGCCAGGCGTGGTAAGTCCGGGACGTATTTTAAAAACCGAGCAGGGATAACAATCTTTTGGGAATTTACATCAAAGTATTTTTGCGGCTGGAATTTTACTACTTCCCGAAGCAGTGCCAGATCAAATTCCAAATCCTGCGGTGTTACCGGAACTCCGTAGGGATAAAGTATGCGGTTGCCCAAGCGGTTTTCCAGAATCTGAGGATTGCCTTTCCAATGCAGCCATTCTCTGATCTTTTCTACTGAGATCAAATCCAAGTCTGTAAAGTCATCAAAAAGTCCTGTCAACTTGGGCATTGCTTCTAGTTTAAATTCAAAAAGAGAATCTGGCAAGTTGGCTTTAGGGGCGCATTAACTTGGTCTCCCCGACCCGGATCAAGTCCGGAGCAGTTTTAATCGAGGATTCCCGCATGCAGGCACGTCTTTCGCGGGATGACAGAGAGGGAGAGAAACCAGGTTAAACCCTAACGGCAAACGGCAGGATAGCCAAGAAGCGCGCCCGTTTAATCTCCTTGGCTACCCGGCGCTGGTGCTTACTGCAGGTACCGGTACGGGTGCGGGCATGAATCCGTCCGCGGTCAGAAAGAAAGCGGCGAAGAGACGCTGCATCCCAGTAATGAGGATCATTTTTACCGACGCAAAACTGGCAGTACTTTTTCGCCGGCCTTTTAACAGCTTCCTCTTTTTGCTCACCGGGAGCAACCGTTTCCGGCGTAACCGGCTTTGTCTTTGCTTCATCAACCCGAGGCTTTACCTTTACCTGCTGCGCTTCCTCGGAAGCGGCAGACAGCTTCACTCTTGATGTAACTTTTCTGACTGTAGCCATATTAGTAGGGATTATACACTGCTTTTGGGGCGCAGAGCAAGAGTAAGACTAAAAAGGTAGATCTTCGTCCGGGTTGACATCTTCATCAACCGGAGCCTTGCCAGCCGTTTTCGTCTTGGGCTTTTCCTCTTCCGCATCGCTTTCAGCTTCCGGCTCTTCCTTTTTCTCTTCTTTCTTGGAAGAAGTCTGGCTGTCATCGGCAGCCTTGGCAGCTGGTGCTGCCTGAGTGTTGTCAGCGGGAGCAGTCAGGCCGGCAGCGCTTAGAATATCTTCTCCTACATCCTCTCCGCCGGCACTTCTGCTGGTCAAGACAAGCATATCTTCCAGCACAATTTCTGCATCGCGGCGTTTTTGGCCGTCCTGGGTTTCCCATTCCCGGTATTGCAACCTCCCGGACATAAACACCCGGGAACCTTTCTTGAGAAGCTGATTGCAAAGTTCGGCTAACTTGGCCCAGGCTACAATACGGTGAAAATCCACATCTTCTTTCCTCTCGCCCTCGGAAACATAGGTCCGGTTTGTGGCCAGACCAATTGTGCAGACTGCAGTACCATTAGGGGTATATCTAAGTTCCGGGTCGCGGGTCAGATTACCTATTAGCTCAACTCTATTCCAAGATCTTGATGCCATACAATAATTTTAAATTCTAAATTTCAGATTCCTGAAGATTAGACTCGAACGAGCAAAAATCTGAGGATATCTTCCTCAATTTTTAGGGCTTTGTCAAGAGGGGCGGCTGCAGTCGGGTCAACGGAAAACAAGTAATGAACATAGTATCCTTTTTTCTGGTGCTTAATATGGAAGGCCAGATCACGCACCCCCCACTCTTCCTCTTTTTCCAGCTTGCCAAATTTTTTCGTGACAGAATCCAGAACCTCCTTGCGGGCCTTTTCATCCAGATCGGATTTCAAAATTAATGTTAAAGCATAACTGTTCATCTAACTGGTAGATTTTACTAGGAAAAGCTCCGGAATTCAATAGAGTGCAGTTTAACATCACCTCAGTTTGCAGCTATGTGTCATTAGGGCCGGCGGTACACAACTCGGCCAAAATTTGCTTAACCGGGACAATACCCTGTTCCCGGGAGCGGTAAGCATTGGACCCACAGAAGACCAGACCATTTTCCACATCTCCTTCAAAAGCCTTAACCAACCGGTCGATAATACAAAAATGGCTTCCGCACTTACTTTCCCGGCATAAACACCTGGTCAGGCAATTCACCTTACACCGGTCATGAACCAGGCCTTCTTTCAGCTCATGCAGGAACTTATTATAAATTGCTCTTCCCGGGTAACCAACCGGACTGTCAACTAAAACAATATCTCCATTGGTGTATCCTTCTCTCATTGGGCCAACCCGCTTGGCCTGCAGATACATTTGCTTAAAACTTTCCGGCGCCGCGCATTCCGGTGTGCAAACAAACCGGGTAGCCATTTGGACACCATTCCCGCCCCAACCTAAAACCCGGTCAATATCCGCGCGGTCCCAAACTCCACCAGCTCCGATAATCGGAATCTCCCAGCCATGCTCAGCCAACCTCTTCCGGAGTGATGGCACAGTACTTTCCAAAGTCAGAGTTTGTCGGTAGACTTTATCGCGGCTAGCTCCTAAATGTCCGCCCGCATCTTTTGGTGCCTCCAGAACAATTGCATCAGGCAGCCTCCCCTTCCCTTCTCTCCACCAAGCTTTAGTCATCAATATCGCCGCGAGGTCAGCAGAGGCCATCAAAATCAGAGCCACTTCCGGATGGTCGGCAATCCACTGCGGCACGCCTTCATGAAAGCCCGCTCCCACAACCAGATAATTGATTTTCGACCTCTCACCACCGGTGGCAACAGCAGCCCTGATAACCGGTTTATGCCAGCGGGCGGCCATCAGGACATTTACCCCCAGAATTCCGTCAGGACTTATCTCCCGGGCGAGGTTAATTTCATTTTCAATCGCCCGGCAATCGGCATCCCGAAACGAGCGGGCGAGTTTCCGGTTGGCGGTTAAAAAGCCCCGTCCGACCCCGCCGATCGTGCCCATCCCACCGGCATTAGCCACTGCCGCCGCCAGTTCTGCTCCCCCGGTGCCAATTGACATCCCGCCCAAAATGACGGGGTATCTGCTGACATATTCACCGATGCGCAGTTGTGGTAATTGTCTTTCTGCTTCCGAAAACATTTCGATAGTAAAGGGACAGGGTGAGCAGATTACTAACTGACCATAAATTCTACCACGTCGCCGTCCTGAATCTGATAATCCTTTCCCTCAGTCCTGATCCAGCCTCTTTGTTTAGCCTCGGCGTACGACCCGGCCTCAATTAACTTTTCATAAGAGATAGCCTGCACTCGGATAAAACCTTTCTCAAAGTCGGTGTGTATCACCCCAGCTGCCTGCGGCGCTTTCGTGCCCCACTTGATCGTCCAAGCCCGGACCTCCTTTTTGCCAGCAGTTAAAAAGGAAATCAGGCCCAGCAACCGGTAAGCTTTGACCACCAACCGCTCCAGCCCCGTCTGTTCAATCCCCATCTCATGCAGGTATTCTTTTCTGTCCTCCCCCGTATAATCAGCCAGTTCTTCTTCCAACCTGGCAGAGATGACTATTTCATTTTCATTATATTCTCGATCGAGAACTTTTTGTAAATATTCATTCTCGCTTACATTCAAAACGTACAGCATCGGCTTGATAGTCAAAAGCGGTAAGGTCTTAAACCATGCAGCAATCCGCTCATCCCCGATCTCATATTTCCCAACCACTTTTCCAGCCTCCAACTCTCCTTCTAATTGTTGCAATATCTCCAGTCTGGCTTGATCCAACGGATCATGAGTAGTCCGGGCTAATTTTTCTTGGGCAGAAACCAGTTTTTCAATAGTCTGAAGATCCGCCAAGGCCAATTCTGTCTCAATGACTAACTTATCCTCATCCGGATTAACTGAACCTTCCCGGATGATATCCGGATCCGCAAAATCACGAACCACCTGGATAATGGCATCAACTTCCCGGATATGGGATAAAAACTGGTTGCCTAAACCGGCGCCCTGGTGAGCTCCCTTAACCAGCCCGGCAATATCGACAAATTCGACAACAGCCGGAACCAAAGGTGGCAAAGAATCCATCTTTTCCTCATCCTTGACCAATTCCGCCAGTTTCAAAAGCCGTTCATCCGGCACCGCTACCACCCCGACATTCGGCTCGATAGTAGCAAAAGGGTAATTGGCCGACAAAGCAACACGCTTTTTTAACAGCGCGTTAAAAAGAGTGCTTTTCCCAACATTTGGTAATCCAACGATTCCTACTCTTAATTTCATATCCCATATTTAGGTTGTTTACAGGTATATGTCCCATAACCTCCACCTAATTTTTTGTTCCTTTCATCACTATTTTATCAATTATGTCCCTGATTAACAAAGACTTTGATGGATAATTTAAGCTTCCCAACACCTCTTTTACTTCTTGGCAAAATTATCTTAACTCTACATTGTCAATATTTATATCTTTACTAGGAGTATTTAACTTTTTAAGGTCTTCTTCATCGGCTTTTCTTCTTCTTTTTACTTCATTAATCATTTCCTTATAGAGTTTATGAGTTATTTCACCTACTCCAAAAGACTTAACATAGCGTCTTTCTTCATCTAGCAAGTAGACGTAAGACACTTTCATCTTCTAATATTTACCCTAATATCTTTCTCTACAGAATTACTCTTGCTTTTCGAGGTTTAGGAGTAGTGAAAGAAAACTCAAATTCTAAATATGGGTTAAAGTATCATCCTCTTCCGTATGGATCCTTTCAATTTCCTTGGCCATCAAATCATCCTTAATCTCCAAAACTCTCTCCCGGTAGAAACTGCCCCGGTTAAAATTTAGAGTCCGAGCCAAGACGCTGATACCGTATGAGCCTTCAGACAGAGAGCGCA
Organism: bacterium; assembly: GCA_021790255.1. Classification (GTDB taxonomy): domain Bacteria; phylum Patescibacteriota; class Microgenomatia; order Daviesbacterales; family UBA10151; genus JAJYIE01. Next base: position 24,847 of record JAJYIE010000010.1, read on the forward strand.
GCTTGTAAGCCAATGCTACTTTCTCTCCCACCTTTAGCCTAAAAGCCCCGGAACTTTTTTAAAGATCTCGTTTTGAACAGTCAGCTCGCCAATAATTCGTTTTAACTCATCCGGTGATTCCCCCGGCTTGTAACCGTTAGCCCGGGCTTTACCTTGAGGACTTCTTTTATCTTCAAAGGCTACCGCCACCTTCTCATTAAACTCTTTTCTCCAACGGATAATTACTGAAGTAACAATGCCGAACTTCCGGGACACTGCCTCCAGAGTAGTATCCCGCTGCAGACTTTCTAAAACTACCCGCAGTTTTTGTTCAGGAGTAAATTTTCTTCTCTGAATCCCTTGATCCATACCCTCTCCTTCCGTTAAATTTTCTGCCGTTTTAATACCTTAATCTACTGTTTGGTATATCAGGTACTAGATAGTCTACTATTCTTTTCCCAACATTGCCGTCTCCATAGGGGTGTTGCCAGTTTGTCTGGTTATTTAACATCCTAGTAGCACCTGATAATATAGTTTTTGGTTTGTTTCCTACCAGCAGGTTGCTACCTATCTCTAACGTCTCAGGTCTTTCAGTATTATTTCTAATGGTAAGGCATGGTACACCTAAAATACACGCTTCCTCCTGTAAACCGCCTGAATCGGTTATTATAAGGCTGGCCCTTTTTTCTAAGTTAATCATGCTTAGATAACCTAAAGGTGAAATAATTTTTATCTTATTTGTATCAACTGATATTTTAAATTTTTTCATTTGTTTGGCAGATCTAGGATGTGTCGGAAAAATAATATATTGGTTAAATCTATCAGCAACATTCTCTAGTGACTTGACTAGTTGCCTAAATATCTTTTGATTATCAACATTTGATGGCCGATGAAGGGTTAAAAGCATATAAGGTTGATCATATAATTTGTTTTTATCATGTAACGCCTTCTGTATGTTTTGGTAGAGTACATCAACTATTGTGTTACCGGTAATAAATATTTTGTTTTCTTCCATACCCTCATTAATTAGTATTTTTCTCTGGTTCTCGGTTGGACAAAATAAGGCATTTGATATTCTGTCAATCAAAATTCGATTGATTTCCTCTGGCATTTCCATATCATAACTTCTTAAACCTGCTTCAACGTGCCCAAGCTTAATCTTTAACTTACTTGTAGCCAAAGCACCGGCCAAAGCTGAGTTAGTATCACCTTGGACGATCACCCAAGTTGGTTTTTCCTTTATTAAGATCTGTTCAATTTTAATCAACATTTTGCCGACCATCTTACCATGATAGTAATCGGAATTTATTCCTAGATTGTATTTAGGGTTAGGTAAGCTTAATTCCTGAAAAAACATTCTGTCCATATTTGCATAGTAATGCTGATTTGTGTGAATTATGAAGAAGTTGACTTTTCTTGATACTAACTCATGGATGATAGAGTAAAACTTAATAATCTCCGGTCTAGTTCCAAGTATAATTCCAATCTTAAGCATTAATTTTCCTATTTAAGCTTGTTTTAACTTTCAGCGACAGCGGCAGTTCTATATCTGTGTGGTGTCCAAACAGATTGCCATTTTTCCTCAAATTCCTTTTTATTAGACTCGAATACATAATCCATCTCAGGGATATTTTCTCTGGTTTTCCCAAGGAAATGGTGGATAAACACATCTTCGGCACATAAAAGCTTATATCCGGCCAGCTTAGTTCTAAGGCAATAGTCATCGTCTTCAAAAGTTCCCAATCTAAAACGTTCATCTAAAGGTCCTATTTTTTTCCACAACAATCTCCTTCCTGCAACACAGAAAAAGGCTAAATTGTCTATTTCGAAAGATTTACCATGATTTTTTGAAGCCAACAGTTTGGCAAATTTGCTGATTCCTTTAGTAGACTTGTAACCAACTTTAATTTTTGCTTCATTTCCTATAGCGTTTGTGACAGGTCCCACTAGCCCGACCTTTCGATTGGCTAATGGAGCAATAATTCTTCTTATCCAGTCATCAGTTACAATAGTGTCACTGTTTAGAAGGATGATGTATTCACCAGTTGCTGCCTTTATTCCGACATTATTACCACCAGCAAATCCCCGGTTATTTTTCAAGAATATGGTTTTTAAACCCTCGTATTTTTTCTGATAGTGGTGAAGGAGTTCAACGCTACCGTCAGTTGAACCATTGTCAACCACTACCACCTCAAGGTTATCCCAGCTGGAATTGCTAAAAACACTATCCAGACAAAGTTTTGTATACTTTAGGGTATTGTAAGATAGTATGATCACAGAAACTTTGGGATAAACGTATTTCTTTATCGCATCTTCTATTTGGAGAAATCTATCATCCCAGGTGTTTTTTCTGGCAAAAGCAATCCTTTGCTGTTTTATTGTCTGATTATTTTCCTTGAGGGCTTTTTCCAGGTTTGCTAAAAAACTCACCTTGTCCTTGGAAGTTAAAGCTAAATTACCAACCTTTTTAACCTCTGGCAAATTTGTCCAGACTGAAGGTCTACCTGTCGCAAATATTTCGTACATTTTCACCGGATTAGTAGCCAGTATTAACTTATTAATCTTAAAGGGGACAAAAAAAGCGCTAAACTGATTTAGTGCCTCTGGCAGAGCCTTATAGTTTATTTCGCTAACTATTTTGACATTCTTCAACCTTCGAAGACTGTTAAGTTTGGCCCGGGAGTCAATATTACCGATTAATGTGAAATTCCAGTTAGGCCGCTTTGATGCGATATATTCAACTAAACCATCATCTAGCCAATCAGCTATTGATCCAAAGTAGCCAAAAGTGGGCTTCCTAGGGTTTGAACCTGTTATATTTTTTCCAGAAGAGATTCCATTGAAATGCTCAAACTCACAAGCATTGTTTACTAAAACTGAATTTTTATTAAATTTCTTAACCTTTTTCAACAAAATATCAGAGCTAGCCAGTACAAGCTGCGCACTCGAGATTAATTCTTTCTCCAACTCTATAATTTGCTGCGTAGTTGTCCAAAATCCCGAGTGATCATCCATGCAGTCATAAACTACTGGGTTATCAAATTTTTTAGTTAAACCGTACCAAAATGGCCAGTCGACTTTAAATATAGCCTTTTTACCACAGGTTTTCTCAAGAAGCGATTGTATTGACCAAGTCAAGTAATTTATACTTACTGGATCATTTAAAATATCCTGGTAAATAACGTATCTTTTGAAACTAGCAAGCTTGACGGTATATATATTTGGAGCAACTTTTTTAACTTCAGCCAACTTTTCCACCTCATCAATATTTAAATTTTTGTTTCCTGTAATATTAAATATGGGTTCAATATAAAATACTTTGTGGCCTGCCCTTGAAAACAGAGTTGCCAAATGCTGGGGGCGCATGAATTTATGATTCCATGAGACTGCGGAAAAAACTATCACATTAAACTTTTCCTGGTTATCTTTTTTACCTAAAATATATGGCAACTGGCTTAGGAAGAAACGTGAACTGATCCGAAGTTTGACAAACTTTGTATAAAATAAGTCCAGAAAATTAACAACCCCCTTAGGTAGTAAAATTTGCAAAATTTTCAGAAACTTACTTTCCCAATAATTTATATTTGTAAGCTGTTTTATTCTTTTAACAATCAGCTGGTAAAAGTATAAAAGATGCCAGGTTTTAGAGGAGTGGATCTCTGTCAGGAGCTTATTGAGCATTATTACTTCCCTTTGAAGAGTATTTAAATTTTTTGCCAGACTGTCCAGATTGAAGTCTGAGAAAAGGGTTGAGTTGAATACTATTTTTTTAGGCAAATTTCCCTTGGAGGCAATGGCGAGGAAATAAGCAGGTTCTGCTTTATTTTTTTCAATTAGTTTTGATCCAAATTCTGTCTGTTTTGTGTCAGTGACAATTGAGGCAAAACTGCTTAATTGATTGAAAATCTTGATGTGTTTAAATTCTGCCTTTAGTTTGGTTTCAAGTTCCTCTCGAGTAAATTCTTGAGTGTGGAAACCATTAATATGTGGAACCTGGGAATAGACTTTAACGTTTGGTGTAGAAAGAATGAATAAACCATCTGGCTTTAAAACATGTTTTACTTCCTTTAAAAAATCAGTAGGGTCTTTTAAGTGCTCTATTAATTCATAAGCTACCACTATGTCTACTGACTGGCTATGAATATTCAAAAAACTAACATCAGCCACCTCATATTTGATTTTTTTGTGATTGTAATGTAAGGTAGCGTAATTTATAGCCTCCTCTGAGTTATCTACTCCGTAGACTATTTTTGCACCATTTTCTGCTAAAATTTTTGAACCGTATCCAACTCCACAACCAACATCTGCAACTACTTTGCCCCTGACAAACTGGGATGCAAATAAGTACCTTAAAATATGTTCCCCATACATGAAGGTACTATTTTTTAATCCGGGTATTAACCTTTCGCCAGTAAAAACCAATCGTTTCATCTTATGTTTTTGCCAACTGTTAGAGAAGAATCTTTATTAACCCGAAAGGGATAAATATTTTTCTTTTGGGCATATATCCTGGTGACATCTTTATCGGTTAAATTAATGGCCAAATTGTATACTCCTGTCGGTAGCAGGGTCGTATCCAGAGCAAAGGCAGTTTGCCTGGGTGTTGTACCAGAGAGGAGGCAGCTGCGTTGAGCTATCATATTCCTATCTTTTTGAGTGATCGAAGCTGCAACAGCATAGTCTATTTCATTAATTTGCTCATCAAATTGAAAATGTACCATAATTATTAGTTTCTTAAGCTCATTTTTGACGGAAACTCTTTTAATTTTACACCTAATTTGTGTCACCTGCCTAGTGACACCCTCTATATAGCTCTTAACCACTCCTGCAGATTTACTCTCGTTGGTTATTTTGCCCTCCTTAAAAAGGATAGTTTTGTCGCACATGTCTTCAATTGTTTTCAAATCATGGCTGACTATGACAAGGGTTGTGCCGGCCTGCTGTATCTCTTTAATTTTCACCTTCGCTTTCTGCTGAAAGTATAAATCGCCAACATTTAACACTTCGTCAATTAAAAGTATTTCAGGATTTAGATAAACAGCCACTGAAAATGCCAGCCTAACATACATTCCGGAGGAGTAATGCTTAATTGGGGAATCGATAAACTTACCAATACCAGAGAAGATTCTAATCTGGTCAATCTTTTTTTAATTTCTCTGGAGGGCGTTCCTAAATATGGATTCAAGAGGCCGGGTCATGGACAATATCTTTACGGAGAGACTCTGGGGAAGCGTCAAATATGAGGATGTATGCTTAAAAGATTATGCTTCGGTTTCAGAGGCAAAAGCAGGGACTGGTGCGTATATGGAATTTTACAACCATCGCCAGAAACACCAAGTGCTTGGGTACAAAACACCGGCAGAAATATATTACAGGGGGAGGTGAAAAATAGTCTTAGTTTGACCATTTTACTGTCTCGACAAAGGGGTCCACTTTACATATCACCCTTAAGACGTCACCTGAACAGTTTAAATTACAACATGGCGGTTAGAATTAGTGTGTACTAAAAAGAGTACTTGACAAGCTGTCCATTCCAAATTTGACCAATGACATGAAGCAATTATACCAGGTTACTAAGGATTGATTTCGGGCTTTTTGATAGGATGATATTTTTTAGATTTTTCTTCTCTCTCTAATCGCTGTTTTAATAACTCAGCCTGTTTATTATCTGCAGCTTTCTGACATGCCTCGTTTGTGCAACGATATTGGGTTACAGTAATTGGATATAAAGGATTAGCTGATTGTCGGATCGTTGTGCTACTTATCGTTGGACTACCACATCTAATACAAATATGTTCATTGTTATCATTCATAATATTTAAAAATTTTGGACAAAAAATTAATCATCAGAATATATTTTGGAAGCTGTTACATTATACGCCTTTTAGTACCAAATGTACACCATCAATCTACTCCCATTATTAACACATCAAACATTTATCCTAAGACTGATGGTCACAAGACATTAAAGCGAAAGCAAAAGTGACTTATAAGCAAAGCTTGAGGACTTGGTCCTATAAAATTTGCTTAATTTCATTAAGTGTGCTAAACTAGTTTTTAGTTGAATTGGAATTGAGCTACTTAGAAATATTTTCCCTTCACTTTACTGCATCATTTAAGCAGACTGGCTATTTAATAGCGGGACTATTTTCTCTTTCTGGCTCCTAGAAGTTTTTGGAGCAATCCACTAAATTTTTATTTTTTTCAACGTTTAAAATTTATCTTTCTTCATCTTCACTTGAGAGGTACAGTTGTCGGCTATATCGAATGGGCTATAGTCCTGAGCGAAGTCGAAGGACTTTGCCTTTACAAATCAAAGATGAAGAAGGACTCAAGTAAAAAATATATGTTTAAAAATCAAAATAGATTCCGCTCCTTTCCGAACGGTCATAATAGATTTTCTAAGCCATCCAATGGTGGTTTTTCTGGAGGAAGATTTAGCAGGAAAAGACAAAAATCCTTACCTAATGACCCCTCTCTGTTTATCCATAAGACTTCTTCAAACTTATCATCAGAAGAGTATATTACCCAAAATAGCTTTGCCAGTTTTAACTTGGCACCAATACTCAAAGCCAATATTGACTATAAAGGCTATATAACTCCAACCCCCATTCAAGACCAGGCTATCCCGGCAATTCTAGAAGGTAGGGATTTAATTGGTTTAGCTGCCACCGGTACTGGTAAAACAGCCGCCTTTTTAATTCCTTTAATCCAACAAATGTATTATAACCGCAACAAAAGAACGTTAGTTATCACTCCCACCCGCGAGCTAGCTCTGCAAATCCATGATGAATTTAAGGATTTTGCCAATGATATGAAGCTTTATTCCAACTTAATAATTGGTGGAGCGAATATCAACAGGCAGGTCAATGAGATGAGAAGGAACCCTCATCTGGTCGTGGCTACACCTGGTCGGTTGAAAGACTTGATCCAGCAAAAAGCAATTTATCTTGAAGACTATACAGCCATTGTTTTAGACGAGGTGGACTTAATGGTCGACATTGGTTTTATTAATGATGTTAAATATTTTACCTCGCTTATGCCCAAAGATAGACAATCACTGTTTTTCTCAGCCACTATCTCGCCAAAGATTCAAGGAGTTTTACAAAGTTTTGTAACAAATCCTATCACAGTTTCTGTTAAAAAACAGGTTACTCCAGAAAATATTAATCAAAACGTGGTCAGGGTTACTAATGGTGAAAATAAAGTAGATAAACTTCACGACCTGTTAATAAGTGACGGTTTCGATAAAGTGCTGATTTTTGGCCGGACAAAACATGGTGTAGAAAAATTAAACAAGGAACTTATTGAAAGAGGATTTAGAGTCGGTGCCATTCATGGTAATAAAAGACAAAGTCACCGTCAAAGGACGCTACAAAGCTTTAAAAATAACGAAATCCAGATTCTTTTAGCCACTGATGTTGCCTCTCGGGGGTTGGATATTCCCAATGTTACCCATGTAATTAATTATGAGCTGCCAGAAACATACGATGATTATATTCACCGGATCGGCCGAACTGGCAGGGCAGGTAAAACAGGCACAGCCTTAACGTTTATAAGCGAAGCTTGCGACATACAAAGTATGTCTTAACCGAAAGTTGAAAGCTTTGCTTATCAGTTAAAAATTAAATTCTTAAGAAAGGAGGGTACATATGACAAAATTATTTGTAGGGGGTTTACCTTATTCCGTAGACAATAATAAGTTAAATGAAATGTTCTCAGCTTACGGACAGGTTATTTCAGCCAATGTTATCATGGACAAATTCACCAACCAGAGTAAAGGTTTCGGATTTGTGGAGATAGCAGATGATGCTGCCCAAAAAGCCATTAAAGCTTTAGATGGTTCAGATTTTGAAGGTCGAAGACTTGGTGTTTCCATTGCCAAGCCAAGAGAAGAACGTCGGGATAACTTTAGAGGCGGCGGGAACAGTTTCTTAAAAGGTAGTCACAGGAGATAATTTTAATTATTTTCTAGTCTAACGACAAACTTGATTATTGAAATAAATTATTTAGCACCTTAAACAAGTGCGAGATGATTGTTGTAGCGTAAAAAGCGTATATCAAAAATATGAAAATTGCTTATATCCATGATGATAAAAAAATTAATACCGGAGCCCATCATATTAACAATTTAATGGTTAATAAATTAAGGGAACATGGCGTTATGGTTAAAAACGTCTATCCGAAAGTTGATCTCATAGACACATCCCGCATTAATCTAAAAGGAGTGGCAAATATTTTGTTTTTTTATTCCCTTCTGGAGCAAAAAAAGGAGATTTTAAAATATGACTTGATCCAAGGTACAACATACACTCCAATCACTTTTTTACCCTTTAAAATTCCTGTGGTTACTCACTTTGGTTCAACAACTCAAGGATTTTTACAGGCTGTTCCTAAAACAAAACATATTGAGAAAAATTTTCTTGATATCTGGAAAAGATTAAAAAATAACCAAGTTATTTCAGAACTGGATCTTAAAACAAAAAAACCTCTTTTGGACATTGCCGATATTGAATTTTTTGCTGCCTCCAAAGCCAATAAAATTATCGCCACTTCTAAGATAGTTAAAAACGATCTGATTAAATATGGCCAAATCCCTAGCAATAAAATATGTGTTATCCATAACGCCATAGAAGATTATTGGTTTGATGCCCCGCTTGCTGTAATGGGTAAACCAAAATTAATTTTTTTAGGAAGAATCGGAAATGATATTTTTACCTGGAAGTTAAAAGGGGTTGATAGGCTAATAAGTATATACGAGAATTTCCCAGACTTGGAAAAGGTCTCTATCGTAATGACAATTAATAAAAAAATTTGCACCTGGTTGAATAACCACATTCCAAGTCATAAATATTTGTATAATTTCCCTAAAGATAAGATTCGCAACGTTCTTCAACCCTATCGCGGAAGCATATTCTTGTTGACTTCCCGATATGAAGGGTTCTCACTGAGTTTGATAGAAGCAATGTCTCAAGGTCTGATCCCGATAGCATTCCCTGTAGGAGTCGCTCCAGAAATAATAATTGACGGTAAAAATGGATTTTTAGTCAGTAGCGTAAAAGAAGCTAACAAGCGGATTAAAGAAATATTAGATAATGATGATCTAAGAGCGGAAATGTCTCTGGCCGCTTACAATACCTCGCTAAAATTTAGGGCTGATATTTTGGCTAAAAAATTAGTTAACCTATACCAACAGATCATCAAGGAATCAAACACAAAAGAGAAGTTTATAGAAAATTCTATTATCCCCCAATTTTCTCTGGAGATTATCCAAAAAGGGAATATAAAGCCAATAATTACGAACATGGATCTCGAAAAAATAAAGCTAATACCCAAACTTGTAGATAGCGGGACAGTAAATTAGAAGATTAATATAAAATTTCTGAGGGCTTTGAATGGATCAACTTACCTAACGCATTTCTTCCCACTATTTCTCTCTCATATCAGGGTGAAGGCAAAGGAATCACGAGTTCAAATAGAATCTTTATGTCTTTTACCAATATAAGCGAAGCCTGCTACCTGACGGGCTTAGGAGAATAAAAATGTCGCTTTCCGCTTTGACTATCCCTGCCGGTAAGCTCATATCCCAACTATTCTTGCGTGAAAAAGATTAAACACATTTGAGACAAACGCAGAAAATTGCCAAGTGATTTTAACAAGTTAATCTACGCTCTTCCCAAGTTTTCCCGGAAAGATTACATTAGCCTCATGAA
>JAJYIE010000011.1 GCA_021790255.1 bacterium
TTATTCTTTGCCGGCAGGAGCAAGGGTTGAAGATGCCATTAAAGCAGCTGGAGGGGTCAGCTCAGATGCAGACGGGACGTTTTTATCAAAATCGGTAAATCTCGCTCAAAAGCTATCAGACGGCATGAAAGTATATATTCCTAATAAAAACGATCACATTGCTGCCGGCGACTCAGCAGTGGCCGGGGCCAAGACCGATTTGACGGCGACTCAGGTCAATATTAATAATGCATCTTTAAAAGAGCTGGACACTTTACCGGGAGTGGGGCAGGTAACAGCCCGGTCGATTATTGATAAGAGGCCTTACGGCAGCATCGACGACCTGCTTTTAAAAAAAGCTGTTAACCGTTCGGTTTATGATAAGATAAAAGAGATGGTAAGTGTGTATTAGGTAGCTTGCCTATGCAACTTTACTGCGGACCTTAAGCCGCAAGACTGGCATATAAAATATAAATGAGCAGATTGCTTATCGCCGGAGCTTTCCTCTGGGTGGTGTTCTTTTCGGGGCGGGTAATCCAAATAGGGGGGATTGACCCCAAATTTAAGGACAGCGGCACGCAAACTCTTGCTCCGCTTCAGAATTATTTGGGCAACCTCACCCAGCGTCTGACGCCTTATCCGCAGTCCGCTCTGTTTGAGGGAATTGTCCTGGGAGAAGGGCAAAAGATTCCGTATACCTTAAAACATGATTTAAAGTCTACCTCGACAATCCACATAGTCGTGGTTTCCGGACAAAATCTAACCATTTTAGCCGGGTTTGTGATGGGAGCGGCGGGGTGGATCGGCCGCCGGAAGGCAATTTATCTGACACTATCAACGATGATATTTTATGCCCTACTGACCGGTTTCCAGGTTCCGGTGGTGCGTGCTTTGATGATGGTTTCTCTCGCTTACCTCGGGCAGCTTACCGGCAGGGATAAAACCGGGTGGTGGATTTTGATGCTCACCGGCGCGGCCATGCTTTTGTATAACCCGAATTACCTGCTCAATATCTCTTTTCAGCTGAGTTTCCTGGCTACTTTCGGGGTTGTGGTGGTCAGCCCCCTGCTGGAAGAGGGATTGCAGCGCCTGCTTAACCTGGTCCGCCAGGATTTAGCTGTTACTCTGGCTGCCCAAGCCATGGTTTTGCCGGTTATAGCCTACAATTTCGGGCAGATTTCTCTGGTCGGGGTGGCAGCTAATCTGCTGGTTTTGTGGACAATTCCTTTGATTATGATCGGGGGAGCAGTCAGCCTGCTGGTGGGGCTGACCAGTACTTTTTGGGGGACGGTCACCGGACTGTTGCCGACAATTTTAGTTACTTACCTGATCGACACTATCCGGCTGTTTGCTGGCCTGCCTCTGGCTAGTTTTCGCCTGACGCAGACCCCGCCCGTGCTTTGGGCAGGATATTACCTGCTGCTGGCAGCGGTCTTGTGGACCATTTTCCTAAGGCAGGAACGGGCCATGCCAACTCCTGCACCATGATTTATGGTATCATCTAAAGTATGGTTAAGAAGCGGCTGGAAGCAGACTTAAAAAGGGCGATAGAAAAACTTGGTTTTACCGGTACTGATATAGTTTTATCTATTTCTCCGAATTCATCTTTCGGGGACTATACAACAAATATCGCGCTGCAACTGGCTAAACGTGAGCATGCGGAAAATAAGCAAACGGCCTTAGAGGTTGCTAATAAAATCCTAAATAACTTAGGTGATTTAAGTTACTTGGAGAAAGCCGAAGTTGCCGGGGGAGGGTTTATTAATTTTTTTCTCAGCGACCAGATTTTGCTGGATAATCTGAAAGAAGCAGGTAATATTTCCCCGCTGGAACATGCCCCGAAGGTATTAATTGAATACGGCCACGCTAACATCTTAAAGGAAGTTCACCTCGGGCACCTGCGCACATTTATTTTGGGGGAAAGTTTGGCCAGGATCATACACTCTCTTGGCAGCGAAGTTTTCCGGGCCAATTACCAGGGTGATATCGGCCTGCATGTTGCCAAGGCGGTATGGGGAATGAAAAAAATGGGCCTGCCCAGCCGGGAAATGAATCTGGAAGAAAAGGCTGAATATTTGGGCAGGGCGTATGTTTTAGGCAGCAGTGATTATGAGATTGATCCCGGTTTTAAAAAGCAAATAGATAAGATTAATGCAGATTTGTATGAGAAAAATTCCGAGCTTCAGGATTTATACGAGCTGGGCCGCGGCTGGAGCATTGATTATTTTGAGTTAATTTATCGGCTTTTAGGGATAAAATATGACCGCTGCTTTTTCGAAAGCGAGGTTTACGAGCAGGGCAGGCGGGCTGTTTTGGATAATATCGGCGCAATTTTTGAGCGAAGCGACGGAGCGGTCATCTTTCCGGGAGAAAAATACGGCCTGCACAACCTGGTTTTTTTAAATTCCGCCGGCTACCCGACTTATGAGGCCAAGGATATGGGGCTGGCTGAGTTAGAATATAAAACTTTCCCCTATGATAAATCAATCCATGTGGTGGGAAGCGAGCAGGAAGGTTACTTCCGGGTGGTTTTTAAAGCCATGCAGCTTCTTTATCCTTATCTGGGGGGCAGGAAATACCATTTATCTTACGGTATGGTTGATCTTAAGGAAGGCAAAATGTCCTCCAGGACTGGGGAGATTGTTAGTGTTGATGATTTAATCAAGGTGGTAGGAGAGAAAGTTCGGGAGATTATGAAAGAAAGCCGGCTGGAAGTAAACCAGGAGGTGGTACGCCAGGTAGCAATAGGAGCTATAAAATTTGCTTACCTGAAGTTTGCTCCCGCCTCAAACATTGTTTTTGACCTGGAAAAGTCAGTTTCCCTGCAAGGGGACAGCGGCCCTTATTTACAATATACCTTTGCCCGTACCCAGTCGGTGCTGGAAAAAGCGGGAGTTAAATCCCGGGAGGTTGGTAAGGAAGAAAGTCTTGAGGAAGAGGAACGGGTTTTGCTTCGGAGGCTGGAGTATTTTGATGAGGTGGTTCGGCAGGCAGGCGTGGAGTACCGCCCCAACTCTGTTGCCGAGTACCTCCTGAATTTGGCTAAAGACTACAACTTGTTCTACCAAAAATACCGTATTATCCAGTCGGAAAAAGAGGAGCTGAGGCTCACTGTTACCGACGCTGTCGGAAGGGTGATGCAAAAGGGGTTGGATCTTTTGGGGATCAGCGCACCGGAGAGAATGTAAGAGCCTATGTTTAAACAAACCGAACCTGTCCGCCGTAAAAAAGGCTTCTTGCCGCTCACTGTCTTGAGGCTGTTTTTATCTTTGGTTATCATGGCAATTTTTGCCGTGGGTGTTTACCAGGCTTTCCGCTATTTTTCCGGCCTTGATCCCCTGGAGGTAAACCCCAATACTTTAATCGGTTCCCTGCTGGCTTCAGACAGTGTCGGCAGCACCATTTCACGCTACCTGGACGTTACTTTACCCGGCGGCCGCCAACCGCTTAAAAGTTTAAGCAGCAGGTTCCCGATACAAGATAAGGTTGTTTCAGGAGATAATCAGCCGGATACAAAGTCACAGGGGGAGTTGTTGTATAAATTTGCCGTTGTGGCCGACTCCCACAACGATAATACAGATCTGGATAAGGCTTTATCTCAGGCAAAGGTTGCGGGGGCGAAGTTTATAATCGGGTTGGGGGACTGGTCACAGGTTGGAACTGTAAAGGAGCTGGAAGAGGCAAAGGCTGTTTTTGACGCCTCAAGTTTGCCATATTATGTCACGGCCGGGGACCACGATTTGTGGGACAGCCGCAATAAGGACTGGCTGCCTCTTGCTGACTTTAACCAGGTATTTGGGCCTGCCTATCAAACCTTTTCCGACGGCAATATCCGCTATATCATAATTGACAACAGCGACAGCAACGGTGGTTTGGGGGTCGAACAGACGGATTGGCTTAAGGCAACTCTGCAGAGTATCCAAAGTAAGCCCCCGGCGGCAACCTTTCTTTTTATGCATATGCCGCTTTATCACCCTACCTCTGATCATGTGATGGGAAATGGTAGCTCCGACCGGGCTGCGGAAGCAAAGCAACTTATCAATCTGGCAAAGGAAGCAGGAGTAAAAACAGTCTTTGCCGGGCACGTCCATGCCTTCACCAGCTACACTGAGCCGCGAAGCGGATTAAAAATGGTGACTGCCGGGGCAATTACGGCGGAGCGAAACACCCAAAACCCGCACTTCCTGATGGTTGACGTCTACTCCAGCGGCGATTACAATATTGAGGATACGGAGATTAAATAGCATATATAAGTATACACGCCACCCATGAGTCAAAAATCCTTTGTTTTTATCAAGCCGGACGGAGTGCAGCGCCGTTTGGTTGGCGAGATTATCAAACGTTTTGAGGAAGCTGGGCTAACCATCGGGGCTTTGCAGATGCAGGAGCCGGATAAGGCAACTATCAGCAAGCACTATCCCCTTGATAACCGCGAGTATCTGCTTGGCCTTGGTCACCGGGATACAAACGGCATGAGCGAAGAGGAGCTGGAGCAGCTCTACCAGAAGAATTACAAGATTGTCCGGGCGCTGCAGGAGTATGTTGGTTCCGGCCCGATTGTCAAAATGATTCTGGAAGGTAGGGATGATACGGTTGAATATGTGCGCAGTATTGTCGGCAAGACTGATCCGGCAGCCTCGCCTAAAGGGACGATCCGGGGTGATTTTGGGGTTGACTCATTTGCCCAATCTGATAAAGAGGGCCGATCAGTGCGGAATGTGGTGCATGCTTCCGGGACTCCTGAAGAAGCAGAAGCGGAAATTAAACTCTGGTTTGAGGTGTAACCCCTTTTTCCCGGTTTTTGTTTTAGCAATTACACTGTTTTGCCGCCAACATTTATGGCAATTATAAAAGGATTGTCCCGCCGCTCCAAACCATGATTGAGCACAATTTGTTCAATCAATCAAAATATATCAACTATTAAGTAAAAAATTAAAAATTTGTCGGGGTGGAGAGAATTGAACTCTCTGCCTCTCGGTCCCGAACCGAGCGTTCTGCCGATGAACTACACCCCGATAATAAAGTACCCCTGGAGGGAATTGCACCCCCGACCAACTCCTTAGGACGGAGCTGCTCTATCTACTGAGCTACAGGGGCATCTTAACTCCTGTCCGTGAAGATATTTTACCAGATTCTGCTCCTGAGAGTAAGCTGGGTCACGGATTACGTTGGGCTCACTTCAAATTAATCCCGAACAAGTTCGGAACGGAGGCGGTGGGGGTGGAAAAAGAAGTTAAAATGACCAGGCGGGAGGAATCCGGCCACGGGAAGACAGCATTTTCAGCAAACTGGCTGCCGAAAATCACCGCTACATTGCTACCATCATACTCGCAGATGCTGACTTTGCCTGGTTCAACAAGGATGATGTGGAGGGAATCGGGAAGCCAGATATAATCTAAAGCCGGCGGCAGCTCAAAAGATTTGCTTGTTTCCAGATCATAAACTTTTACGCCTTGTAAAAGCTGTGGGGTAGGAGTGATGGTAGTTTTGGCGGGCGTGGGAGTGGGCCCCGACCCGATTGAGGTAGATTGCTCATTGACGGCAATACCGTCAATAAACTTAGTTTCATCAGGCGACCAGCGGATGTTGGCGGAAGAGGAGGCGGTGTTTTGGATCGCAGCATCCCGGATGGTGGAAATAAGCGCGGCATCCTTTTGTTTTTGATCGTCAGCCCAGCTTTGCAGTGTGGCATTGAGAGAGGGAGTGATATCTCTTAGGTTGGAAAGGTCGGTAGCTTGGTCAGGAGCCAGGAGATAGTTGTGCTCATCTCCAGCACCAGGCGACGACTCAGGTAAACTGACCAGCAATTGCTTTGAATCAGGCGACCAACGAAGCGAAGCCTGGGAGAAGTCCAGACCGGAGGCGGATGTCAGGATTTGCCTGGGCTGTGCTCCCCGGGCAAATGAGATCGGCTGGGAAACCAGGCTCCATACCCAAATGCCGCCTTTTTGCTGCAACTGGGAATCTTTATCCAGGGGGACACTGAAGGCCAGTTTTTGCCCGTCAGGTGAAAGGACTGCTGAAACTACTCCGTTGTAAGTTAAGGGATAAATTGTCGGCAGGGCCGGGAAAAGGGTAGCTTTAATTTCAGTGGCCAGCCCGGCTTTTACCTCAACCTCCTTTTCCCAGGGGATGTAGCCGTCTTTGCTGATTTTAACAGTGTATTTTTTGGGGGTCAGCTGCGAGAGGGTGGTATCGGTGGCGTTAATCAGATGCCCGTCCAGGTAAACTAATGCTCCGTCGGGTGTGGAGCTGACTGCGATAATACCGGTTCCGACAAGTTGTTTCTGGGTGGATGAGAAGGTATATCCTTTAGCCAGCATTATTGCTAGGCCTGCACCGGCAATAATCACCAGCAGGGTCAGTAAAGTGGCAATAAAACGCTTGCTCATCACTTCTAATTGTACAACCGGGGGTCAGTCGCTGGCAAGTTTGGCCCGGACAATCAGCCGGTTGATAAGCGTGCCCGGGGGATCACATGTCTGCAGGGTCAGCACCGAATCGCTGTATGTGTCCGTTAAGAAATGCACGTCAGCGGGCTTGGCGATGGTTTTGTCGAAAACGATGTAGTCGTAGCGGCGCCCTTTGTAAAAAAGGATAATCCGATCGTCCAGATCCAGCTTATTCAACAGAAAGAAGATGGCATTATAACGGACAATATCCCAGGGAGCATCTGTGGAATGGGCAAAAAGGTATATGTTGCCCTTTTGGCCGGGGAAAGCGGTACCCTTGGCATGAGCCACTCCTTCCATTAAGGCCGGACCATAAACCGCCTCGTTACCGGGATCAACATTAGGAATTACCCGGGCATTAGCCCCGATTTTTTCAATGACGATGCCAAAATCTGTAGAAACCGGGATGACGACCTGTTTGCCTCCGTTTTTTATGACATCGGCAAAGCTGTTTTGGGAGTCATCAGTTTTGGTTCCCTGAGAGGTAACTACATGCGGGACGACGTCCCGGATGCCGAGTATTTGCCGGACGTCGAATTTGACTTCTTCGCTGATGACTGGTTCAGAGGTCAAAATGATGGTCAAAAGGCCGACCTGAATTAAAAAATAGGCCAGAAAGCGCACCATAAATATCAGTCGGAAACGTCCCGAGCCAAACATGACTTTTAGCAGGTTAAATTTTACCATGTCAGGTCCAAAAAAGGGGATTGGATATGCTACAGATTGATCACTTGTTTGCCAAAGGCTGCTGGGTCGGCGTAGAGCTGGGAAGTTTAAGGTGAAGGTCGGTGTAAATGCTGATTCGGTCGTTGGTAGTATAGATTATGGCCAGGGTGAAATTATATATTACTCTCGTGCCGTCTGCTTTGTGGATAGTAATGGGCGAATTCTCAATCATGGTAATAAAGTTAGCGTGTTTGGGCAGGATATCAAAACTCCCGGCGCTATTGACGGAGGAAACTGATTTAGCATCCCCGTCAAACAGATCAACCTTAGGGGTGATAATTTTAACATGCAAAAGCGCTGGTTGTACCGTACTCACTTTTTAAGACTGTCCAATCCACCGATGAATAAAAATTTTTCAGGCGAAATATCATCAAGCTTCCCGGATAAAATAGTCTTAATGTCTCTGATGGTAGTAGGTTTGGGGACATAAACGCCGGGGCGGCCGGTGTGGGCGGCTACGGAAAAGAAGGGCTGGGTCAGGTAGTTTATCACCTTTTTGACGCGCTGGAAAAGTATCCGGTCTTCTGTGGTGAGTTCAGATTCACCGACGATCGCCACGATATGAGATAATCTATTATAGCGGTTTAACTGTTCCTGAAAAAATGTCAGCACTGAATAATGTTCATCCCCAAGCAGGCTGCGCGAGAGGGTGGAGGAGGAAGACTGGTTAAGGTCAATGGGGGGATAGAGCCCCATTTGGGCGATTGAGCGCGAGAGAACGATAGCGGTGTCCAGAAATGACATGACCGTGCTGACTCCTGCATCTGTGATTTCGTCAGACGGCACGTAAATTGCCTCTACGGCGGTAACACTTCCGCTCTCTGTAGTAACCAGACGATCCTGCAGCATACTAACCTCGGTTTGCAAGGTAGCCTGGTAAGCTTGTTCCGAAGGAATTGTCCCAAGCAGCGTGGATACTTCGTTACCGGCCTGGACAAAACGGAACATATTATCAATAAAAAACAGTACATCCTTTTTTTGGTAATCGCGAAAATACTCAGCGAGGGCTGCTGCTGCCAGAGCTACCCGGAAGCGGATCGCTGCGTTTTCATTCATTTGCCCTAAAACCATCACTGTTTTATCCATCACTTTGGAGGCAATCAGCCTCTGGTGTAGCTCCTGGCCTTCGCGGATCCGTTCCCCGACTCCGGCAAACACCGACACGCCCTGGTGGGCAACAGTAATATTGTGTATTAGCTCGGTCATAAGGATTGTTTTGCCGACGCCGGCTCCACCGATGAAGCCGATTTTTCCGCCTTTGACAAATGGTGTCAGAAAATCAATGGCCTTGATGCCACTTTCCAGAATCTGGAAATTTCCCTTTATAGTGCTAAGAAGGGGCGTTTTTGAGTAGATAGAGGTCAAATTATGGCTTGCCAGGGGGTCTTCATTATCCTGCGGCTCACCGAAAAGGTTAATAACTCGTCCCAGCACAGCTGGGCTGGCAGGGACTTTTAACCCATCCCCGGTGCCTGATACACTCATTCCGCGATAAATGGAAGAAGAACGGGAAAGAATCAGGCAGGAAGAGATGTCCTCCGCCTGGTAAAAAACTTCCAGCCTGGCAGTTGGATCCTGCGGGCAGATGAAAATTTCCTGCAGGGAGGGGATTTGCTCTGATTCTATCTGAACCTGGGCAATTTGACCTTTGACGCTGATTATCCGTCCAAATGACCGTGCTGTCTGCAGCACAGGAGAAGAAGGCGATATTTTAGGCGGGTTATTGGGCATAAGTCGACTTTTCCTTTTCTTTCCTGGCAGTCAGCACCGTGGCGAGGGTTTCCAGCAAATGCATATTATCAGCTGACATTTTAACTCTGAAGAGCAGTTTTCTCTGATCTTTAATAAAATCCTCTGCCTTGGCCTGAGCCTCGTCCATGGAGACCAGCCTGGCTGCTGTTCTGGCCAGGTCTGCCTCCAGAAAGGTTTGTTCCAAAAGCACGGAGATAATCTGTTGATCAAAGAATTTAAGGATTTTTTCCAGTTCCGGCTCAAAAATATAGTCGAAGGAGCGGACTTTTGACTGCAAATAATGCTTGGGTGGTTGTTGCAACAGGTCAACAACATGCGGTTCCTGAACCAGAGTACTCTCCATCCGCGGGTAGTAAACTAAGATCTGTTCATAACCGGTGATCTGCCCGACTAATTGATCGGATTCGGATGGGGAGGGGTTGTCATCCCGGAATACGACAGAGGTATAGCGGTAGGCGTATTTCATCGCCTGTAGAAACTCTAGTGCAGTCTTGCCGACGATTATACGGTCAGTTTTAAATTTGGTGGTGTTAAGGATAAAGTAGCGGATGAGTTTCTCTTCGAGGTTACCGTAAAAACGGTGATTGGATGTCAAAAGTATACTGACCGTATCTTTTTTTTGCAGCTTAGGATTAACCTTTTGCTGGGCTGCGGCTACTTCGACCGCCCGAAAGACTTTGGAGACCTCCTCGAAGAATACCCTGGTTCTTTCGATACCGGTGCGAATTTGGCGCAGTTTCACTGCAGCGATCTCGCTGTAAGCTTGGGTAATCATTTTTAATGATTCACCTTCATCCAGGGCCTGCTGAATTTGTTGCTGGTTAGCCATGACTCTTTAAGTTACCTTTTGTATAGTTGCGCTAGTGTTTGACATTTTCATGTGTGATGAATTAGCCCGTGTTGTAGCGGTAGGCTGAAGTAAAGAGGCAATGTATGGAGTGTACTGCTGCAGAACGGACAGCAACTGATCTTCGCTGCTCAACTGTGTAGCTTCCCTGACTAAATTGATTAGTTCGGGCTCTGTAGAGAGCAGCTCAATGATCCGGCCGTGGTTTAACCTGGCAAAAGACTTATCTTTGTCCTGAAAAAGGTTTGTCAAAGGCAGGGCCAACAGGATAATCTGAAGCTCTCTGGGCAATCTGGTCAGGGGAGGCTGCTTTATCATCTCTTCGATAGCATCCCGCTGATTTAGGGTGAGTCTGGTAGCGTAAGGAAGCTCAAAACTAAAGCTGCTGACGGTTTCAAGTTGGGCAGCCTCGGCCAAAATTTGCTTAACTCTGGTAGCTAAAGAGTTTTGGACACGATTTTGAGTCTGCTGGCCGACCCGGGAAACAGAGAGTGACAGATCAATTGCCGGACGCTGGCCCTGGTTAAAAAGTGCTGATCTAAAAAGCAGATGACCGTCGGTCATGGCCATGATATTGGTGGGAATAAAACCGGTAAAATCATTTAAGTTAGTATCAATTACCGGCAGGGCAGTAATCGATCCGCCACCGGCCATCGGGTTGAAATTCCCGGCCCGTTCTAAAAGATGCGCATGCTGGTAGAAGATATCCCCGGGGTAAGATTCGCGGCCGGGAGCCCGGTCTCCCAACAACGCAATCTCCCGGTAAATTTTAGCATGGATACCCAGGTCATCCAGGATTACCAATATATCCTTTCCCTGCGTCTGGAAGTATTCTGCCAAAGCGAAAGCGGTTTGGGGTGTCAGAAAGATTAAGGGGGCAGGGTCGGAGGAGGAAGCAGCGACAATAATAGTGTAGGGAAGAGCCTGGTTGGTACGCAGGGTATCAATGAGGCTTCGGACTTCGGCAATCGGCTTACCGATTGAAGCATAAATGCAAATCACTCCGGTGTTTTTTTGATTAATAATAACATCGATCAGGAAATCGATTTTACCTGAACGGGGATCACCGATGACCAGCTCCCGTTGTCCTTTACCGATCGGAATGAGGCTGTCAACCAGAATTATGCCGGTCTGAAGCTGCTCATTAATAGTTTGCCGGAATTTGATGCCGGGGGCACTACGATCAAAATCAGCGCTTGTTTTACTGCTTTCCTTCGGCAAGATTTTCCCGTCAATGGGGACCCCCAGGGGATTTATTGCCCGGCCTAAGAGAAATTGCCCGGAAGGAGTGGTAATCTTTTGGCCGGTGCTCCGGAAAAGCTGTCCCGGTTGGCTTTTTCCTTCGTCTAAAACCAGCGCCTCAACGCTGTCCGGCAGCAGAGCGTTGACCCAAGCCCTGATGCCGTTGTCGCTTTCTATCAGATCATTGATGCGAACAGAAGGAAGTCCGTTTAAATGGATTAAAAAGTTATTCACGCTGGTAACAAAACCAACTTCCTGGGTTTTTTGCGCCATACTATTTTTTATGTCGGTACTCTTCTAAAACTTTCAGAATTGCCTGGTGGTTGTCGCTGATTTTTTGCTGCAGCGAGTAATCTTTATAAATACCTTTCCAGGAAAAGGCGGCACCGGCTATAAGATATGGGTTAATGCGCAGCTCAATTAGAAAATGGCTGCCGAAATCCTGCCGTAGGTAAGCGCCCAAGGTGGAGATTTCCGTTTCCGGAAGCTCAAAAGCCAGGAAAATGATTAAGGGCTGGATACTTTTAATGTTTTCCTCGGCCCGGGTGAAGATATTATGCAGACTATTCTGGTTAAATCTATTAAAAAGATCTATCGGGAGGTTGTCCAGCCACTGTTTTTCCCGGACAGAAGCCAGCTGGTACTCGGATTGGCCAGCCTCTTCGGTAGCCTGAAATAATTTATCACTGACGCGCTCTTTTAAAAGCCTCAGGTACCGCATGGCTGAGGTAGGCGTGAAGCTCTCGTGCAAAATTAAATCAACCAGTTCTTCGGGTGTCATTTTACAATTAGACAAAGAACTTCTCTGCCTTAGCTTTTTCCAGTGATTCTTTAATCAGTTCCATATGATCTTTTAACTCCAATTTTTTGGGCAAAACCAGCATCAGAGTTTTTTCCAAAATTGCAATAATATTTTCATCCACCAGCATTAACTGCTGGGCTTTGTAGGTATCAATCAGCTGACGGGCAGCCTTGATCTCAAGTTCAATTGAAGTCAGGCTTTGCTGCTGGGTTTGGGTTAAAAAAGTTGCCAAGTTTTGCTCAAACCGCTCAAACAGATCATTAACCTGCTGCCGGGCAGTTTCTTCAATCCGGGCCTGAGTCTGCTTGCCAGTGGCAATCAGGTCCTGCAGATATTTGTCATATTGTTTGTTGGCAAGGTCTACCTCATGCTGAAAACTGCCTTCCAATGCCCCCGCCAGCTGATTAATCCTTTGTTCATAATTGTCTACCAGCCTGCCAGCGTGCTCCTCGCTGCCCTCTACCACTTTCAGGGCGTCATTCTCGGCATTGGTAATAATATCATTGGCATTTTGAACTGCCTGATGCAGCAGTTCGATGCTTTTCAGGTGATTTTCTTCCAACACCGGCGGTGGGAACTGGTTGCTCGGTTTGGGACGGGAAAAGTACTCTTTCAGGAAGAGAACAAAAGCGACTACGGCAACCAGGGACAGCAGGGCAGTTATTGGCATACAATCATCATATCAAATCTTTAAAATAAGTATGGCAATGGCAATGCCCAATACGATAATTACTATGGTAAACATGAGACCCAGCACAAGCGAGATATATATTGAGACACGGGCCAAGGGGTTACGGCCGATTGCCTCCAGTGCTTTGGGAACGGCTCTGGAGAAAGCAATAAGTCCTCCCATGAAAGCAGAAAGGACCAGCAAGGCTGCCAGCAGGTAACGTACTGCCTGATTAAAGCTATTCGGAGATGGGATTTGGAAAAATGAGAGGGAGCTCAGAGGAGCAAATATTCCGGTGGTAAAATAAGACAGGGGAATTTGCGCATACTCGATATGTAAAGCCACCGAAACCCGGCCGATGGTAGCTTTCCTGGTCAGTTTTGGGTTAGTGGGGTCCTGGTAACTGATCTGGGCACCCTGTCCATCTTTTAATCCCTCCAGAGCCCGCCCCAAAACGTAACCGGGCTTGTCGGCCCGTTGCCCTTTACCAGATATGTCTGAAGAAGTGATCAGGTCCCCCGCACTAATCGGGCCGTTCTCTGTAGTCACATTGACATAGGCCACGCCGTTTCTGGCAATCGGTACTCCTTGGTTATCGTAGCGGCGGTAGATAAGCAGGGAATTATTTTGGATTACCCCGAACAGATTCATGTCATACGCAGTAGAAGCCCGGGCGATTCCTTTACCGCTGCTGGCACTGACTATATCGCCGTCTGTGGCAGCATGGTCGCTGACTGTAAAAACATCAGTAACTTCCACGGTGTTTTGGGCGAAACCAGGGGTGGGCTGGAAAATCAGGAACGCCAGAAAGCATAAAATGAGCAGGCGGTAAAGCATAAATTTGCTGACTACAGCTTACAAACTTTCCCGCTAAAAAACAAGAAAAAGGAGGGTTATTCGGAAGCAATTTTTTGGAAAAGTTTCAGAGTTTGTGCTGCACACTTATCCCAGCTGAATTTTTTCACCTGATCAAACCTTTTCTTGGCTGCTGTGGCTCCCGGGATATGGTTGCTAGCCAACAGGACCATCTTCCGGCTGATTTCTTCAGTTGAGTTAGGGTCGACATAAAGAGCCGCTTTGCCACCTACTTCCGGAAGGGAAGAAACACCGGAGGTAATAACAGGTGTCCCGCAGGCCATTGCCTCCAGAACCGGCAGCCCGAAGCCCTCATAAAGCGATGGAAAGAAAAAGGCAATAGCGCCGCCGTAAAGAGCCGGCAGGATCTTGTCCGGCACATAACCCAAGAATTTAACCCGGGTTCCGATTCCGAATTTGGCGGGTAGTGAATAAATATCCTCAGTCAGCCAGCCACGGGAGCCGGCCAGAACAAGTTCGGGTATGGAAGTGGGGTCATGATTTTGAAGCTGGTCTGGGTGTTGGGAGTCGGGAGTTAGACGGTTATTTAAAAAGAGGGCATATGCTTTAATTAGCTGCTCCAGGTTTTTACGGGGCTGGATTGTGCCAACGAACAGGAAGTATGTTTTAGGTAATAGGTTATAGTCGGTCAAACTATGAATTAATGCATCATTTTTAAGGGGGTGAAACAATTTTTCATCGTAGCCTTCGTAAATAACGCTGATTTTGTCTGCCGGTATGCCGGCTTTCTTGGTGATATCCCGTTTGGTGGCCTCTGAGACCGCAATCAGGTGGGCGGCTGACTTAAGCTGATAATAGGTCATCAGCTTAAGGTAAAGCTGCTGCTTGAGTTGATGGGTTTGGGGTAAGTATTCCGCTCCCAGATCATGGACGGTCATAACGGTTTTCAAGCCCGGTTTTCTCACCAGCGGCAGGGTATGGGAGGGGACAAAAAGCAGATCAAGGTGGTCAATAAAAGTCTGCCCGGCCAGGCCGACCTGGGTCCAGAGGAATTTATAATTTAATCTTAAGAATTTAAAATTAGCAGGCCAACCTTTAAGCTGGTTAGGATCAAAGATGCCGGGGTGAAGAAAGACTTTGTAGGTATTTTCGTGGTCGATTTTAGCCAAATGGGTGAGGAGCTGATAGGAGTAATTTTCCGTGCCTGTTCTTTTGTTAACAAAAGCCCGTGAAGCGTCAAAACCGATAATCATAGAATTCAGCCGTCGGTTCTCAGTTGTCGGTTGCCAGAACCTGGGTTGATCATTTTCAGACTGACTCACCGGGAACTGATTACCGTTTTGTAACTGACCGTTTATATAAATCCAAATTTTCCAGGGCCAATCCCGTTCCTGCCGCAACACACATTAAGGGCTGGTCGGCAACATGGCAGGGGACTCCAGTCATTTCCGTAAGCAGCTTGTCCAAATTAGCCAGCAGGGAAGAGCCGCCGCTTAAAACGATGCCTTTATCAATAATGTCCGAGGCCAACTCGGGCGGAGTTTGTTCCAAAACAGCTTTGACGGCAGCAACAATCTTTTGCAGGACCGGATCAATCATCTCCGTCACTTCTGCTGCTGGTAAAGTAATTGTCCTCGGTAGGCCGGTAACAGCATCCCGCCCCCGTACTTCCGTAATTTTGCTTTCGCTATCCTTAAGTTTTAAAGCTGAGCCAATCTTGATCTTAACTTCTTCGGCCTGGTTTTCACCGATAATCAGGCCGTACTTTTTGCGGATGGCTGTTTGGATTGCCTCATCAAGTTTATTTCCGCCAACTCTGGCGCTGTTGTGTACCACAACCCCACCCAGGCAGATCACTGCTGCTTCCGTTGTGCCGCCGCCAATATCAACAATCATGTTCCCTGAAGGATTGGCGATGGGGATTTTGGCTCCGATAGCTGCGGCCAGCGGCTCATCGATCAGGTAGGCTGTTTTGGCCCCGGCCGATAAAGTTGCATCAAGAACAGCCCGCCTCTCCACGGAGGTGACACCGGCAGGAACGCAGATCATAACCTCCGGCTTGAACAGCCGGGACCGTCCACAGGCTTTATCGATAAAATATCGTAGCATGGCTTCGGTGATGACATAATCAGCGATGACCCCCTCACGCAGGGGGCGGGAAGCGGCAATATTGCCGGGAGTACGCCCAAGCATCTCTTTGGCCTCGTTCCCGACTGCGAGCACCCTGTTATCGTCAGTAGAAACGGCCACAACCGTAGGCTCATTAAGAATAATGCCTTCACCAGCCAGATAGACCAAGCTGTTGGCGGTTCCCAGATCTATACCAAGCCGTTTGCCAAAATTAAACATACACTATACGCTAATAATATGCTAACAAAAACCCGATCACAAGACTATTAAAATAGATCAAACATGTGCAAAGTAATCATGCATTATTGTGGTAAACTTAGCATATATGGTAAGAGATGAACCTCAGCGAGTAGATATTATGGGCATAAACGTAGACCGGGTCAATATGGCTCAGGCAGTGGAAAAAGTTGTCAATTGGCTGGAGGTTGGAAGGGGTTCTGTCGGAAAGCATTACGTTGTGACTGTAAACCCGGAATTTATCATAGCGGCCCAAAAAGATAAAGAATTCCGCCGGATTTTAAACGCTGCTGATTTAGCTGTTGCGGACGGGGTGGGTTTGCGGCTTAGCGGAAAAGTCACTGATATAGTTGGAGGTATTTACCTGCTGGAGGAGCTCTGTAGGGTGGCTTCCGAACGGGGCTTTACAGCGGCCTTTTTGGGAGGGCATAAAAATGTAGCAAAGCAAGCTGCCGATTGCTTACAAAAAAAATACCCCGGACTGAAAGTAGTCTTTGCTGAGGACGGACCGGAGATAAACAGTATGGGGTATGAAGTATATAGTATAGAGGAAGGACAGAAGAGAAAACCCCGACATACTACATACTCTATACCAAATACTGATTTGTTATTTGTCGGTTTTGGCCAAATCAAGCAGGAAAAGTGGATTGCCCGCAATCTGGAAAAGCTGCCGATAAAAGTAGCGATGGGTGTGGGGGGATCATTTGATGAGATAGCCGGGCGGCAAATCCGGGTCCCGAAATGGGGCCAGCAGGCGGGCCTGAAATGGCTGATCCGCTTGATCCAGCAGCCTTCACGCTTCAAGCGCCAGCTGGCAATTTGGCAGTTTGCATGGAAGGCGATCAGAGGCTAAGTACTAGTCGCTGAGTATTGTGCTAGACTAAATTTATGAGAGTTTTTGCCGGTGTTGATTGCGGGGCTACTAACTTGCGGGTTGGGCTTTCGGCGGAAAACGGACAGATGCTTGGCTCAGTCAAGGTGGCATCGCCCTTAAAAAATAACCCACTGCAGTTTGCTTCGATCATCAAACAGCAGATCACACAGCTGATGACCCAGGTAAAATGTAACCCTCCCCTGGCTTTGGGGGTGGGCACTCCCGGGCCGCTGGATTTACAAAAAGGGTGGATTTTACCCTCGGCTAACCTGGGGAATTTTGCTCCGATAGATCTGCGCAGTCAGCTTGATGCTGTTTTAAAAATCCATATCGCGTTGGACCGTGATACGAATGTTGCTCTCATCGGGGAAGCTTGGCGGGGAGCGGCAGTCGGTAAAAAGGATGTTGTTATGTTAACTCTGGGTTCAGGAGTGGGGGGGGCGCTGCTTGTTAATGGTGAGATTGACCGGGGGGTAGGCGGCAAAGCCGGGGAATTGGGCCATATGTTCTTGGAAGTTCCTGAGGTTGTTCATGGTCCTGCCGGGCGTTTCCTCCATCCGCCGCCCCTCGCTATCCCAAAGTGCGGGCTGGGCCATGAAGGTTGTTTTGAAGCGTTGATAAATTCAGCACGAAGTCTGGAAGAGCTTTCGTATTATCTGGGATATGGTCTGGCAAATATCGTGGATATTTTTAACCCGGAGATGATTGTTATCGGAGGTGGCAAACTGTTTTGGGGGGATTTTTTGCCTGGGGCAATCAAGGAAATGAAAAAACACACCATTGATGGGGTGGTAGATAGGGTAGAGGTAACCTATGCCAAGCTACGGGACCTGAGCGGGGTTTATGGTGCGGCCAGGCTGGCCATGGTAAGAACGATTTAGATAGTAGTGAAGTTGTCTCAAGAAAGATTCTGGAAGAGAACAGATTAAACTGCTGACGGTGTTTTTTGAGTGATACCCAAAAGCCAAAGGACCGCTTCTTTTTTGTATCGCCTGTCCCCACGAGAATTAATTCTGATGGCTGGTAGTTTGCCTCTTTTGCCCCACCTTTTGATGGTTAAGGGAGAAACACGCAGGACTTCAGCAACTTCTTTGACTGTCAACAGATCAGGGAGATTCTCAAGTGATAATTTATCAGCCATTCCACCTCAATATATATCATATTCCTTCAGACTCTGTCAATGCCTTTATACAGCTTAATATGGCTTTATGATACCAATTACTAGCATTAACTATAACAAAATCCCCCTCGGGAAAAATAAGGGGGATTTTTAGTGTTAGAGTGGCAACTGGAATTTTTATTGTTCTTACAAGAGGATACCCCGATCGAAAGATCACGGGTAAACTCATTGCAGTTCTACAGTTGCCCCTGCAGCGGTAAGCTTAGTTTTTGCCTCTTCGGCTGTGACCTTATTCACACCTTCCATAACCGGTTTCGGTGCCGCCTCGACCAGATCCTTGGCCTCTTTTAAGCCCAGAGTGGGCACTAACTCACGGACGGCTTTAATAGCTCCGATTTTATTAGCACCGGCGCTGGTTAAAATAACATTAAAGGTGGTTTGTTCTTCAGCTGCTTCACCGTTTCCGGCTGCCGGAGCGGCGCCTGCCGCGGCCACTGCTACCGGGGCAGCTGCCGTTACACCAAAGCGGTCTTCCAGGGCTTTTACCAGATCGGCCAGCTCCAAAACTGACATGCCTTCAATATCTTTTATGATTTTTTCCAGCTTCTCAGAAACAGATTTACTCTCTTTTTTTGTTTCTTCTTGTGTATCGTCTGCCATATAGTTTGTTATTAGTTCACAGTTCGTGGTTCGCTGATATTTCTACTAATTACCAACGATGAACTAATAACTTAGTTTTCACCTCCTTTGCTGATTCTAATCTGATCCAATGCATATACTAGATTGCGCAGATTGGCCTGGAGTACTCCGACCATGCCCTGCAGGGGAGCGGCCAGGATACTGACAGTTTTCCCGCGCAACTCCTGCTTGCCCGGCAAGGTGGAAAGCCGAACCATGGCATATTCATCCATAAAAGCATTATCCAAAAACCCGCCCTTGACTTTGCCCAGGCCGTTATCTTTGAAAGCCCTGACGAGGATTTTCAGGGGGGAGATTTCGTCGCCAAAGGCAAAAAGTGTGGCGGTGGGGCCGGTTTGGATATTATTAGAAGTTTGAGGTAGCCTGGTGCTTTTTAAGGCCAGTTCCATGAGGGTGTTTTTGGTCACCAGAAGCTGGGCTTCTTCCGAAGCTAATTTGCTGCGCAAGTCAGACAGCTGGCTCATGGTAAGTCCCCGGTAGTCAGCAAAAATCACGGATTTGGCCGACCGTAATTTATCGGCCAGATGGGTCAGTTGTTCTTCTTTTTGTGCCCGTGTTTTAGCCATAATAATAGCGCCCGTGAGGCGCTTTTAAGAGTGTAACTACACACTAACTATAAACGCCTCGGTGAGATTTATGCTTGTGCGACTCACTATCTCAAGCTATGGGTATTTTACAAGAAAGGAGCGAAAAAAGTCAATGTTTTGAATTTGGGGGGAGCTTTTAAGGTATAATGGACTGCATGGCAAAAAAACCTTCGCACAAGCTTGTTTTGCGGGTTGTTTTCAGTTCTCTGTTGGGAATTTTCCTGATAATACTCTGGGCGCATTTTGTCAATTTTTCCTATCTTTTCGCCCGCTTAAAAACAGCTGACCTGCAGCTGGCCTCTTTATTTTTTGTGCTGTTTGTTGTTTCCGGAACCGGGCGGGGTTTTCGCCTGAAAACTTTGTTGAAAAAGTATAGCCTTCCTTTTAAAAACATTGTCATGCTGACTTTCCTGGGCCAGTTTTTATCATTCTTCATTCCGGTGCGGGCAGGGGAAATTACCAAGAGTGCCTATCTAACTTCTCGCTATGATTTACCTCTCGGCAAAACAATTACCTGGATTTTCATTGACCGCTTCCTTGATTTTCTGGCAGTGCTCTTTTTCATTGCCTGGCTGATATTTCTGGTTCCCAACCGCCTGTCGAAGGACACTCCGCTTATTGCTGCCGGCCTTTTTGCAGTATTTTTACTGTTTTTTATTGCTGCGGTGTTGGCTCAGTCTGTATTAAAAAAAGTTTTAATGTTTGCCAGCCGGTTTCTGGTCTTTCCCAAGATTAAAAAAGGGTTTTTATCCTTCAGCACTCATATAGTTGATGGTTTTGAGGTGCTGCGGCAGGGATGGGGGATTCTGGTGGTGGTGATAGGTTTGACGGTTTTTGTTACCTTGTCTGATAGTTTGATGTGGTTTTTTGTTTTCCGGTCGGTGGGAGTAAGTGTAAATTTTGAGACCGGCCTCTTCGGCAATTGCCTGACTGCCCTGACTTTTCTTATCCCTTCCACTCCTGGCTACATCGGCTCAGCTGAAGCTGCAGCAACCGGAGTTTTTGCCGCCGTTTTAGGGGTAAACATTAACGCTGCCTCGGCAGGAGCCGTACTCATGCATCTGATGACAGCACTCGCTTTGCTTGCGGCTGGGCTGAGTGCCATCTACCTGCTGGATTTTGACCTGGGCACTGTTTGGACAAAAATCCGCGGACAATGATACGCAAATAGTGTATGCTGTAAAAGATGGAAGAACCAAAAATCATTGAAAGTTACAGTGAGCATGTTACTAGCTCGCCCCGGGAAAAGAGACGTTATACCCTGGCCTTAGGCCTTGCCGGGGGAGCGGCTCTGCTTTATCTGGCCTTAATGTGGGCCTTGTTTTTCCATAAATCGGCGCCATCTCCCAACAGTGCTCAGCAGGCAACTGCTGGCAGCACCACTCCTGCGCAAATTACCATTAGCAGTTTAGGTTTTGTACCGCAAACGACGGTTATCCAAAAAGGGACTCGGGTGGTCTGGCTTAACCGGGATAAAATTGCCCACCAGGTAACCCTGGATTTATCGCGCAGCACAAATAACCCGCCCGGATTTACACCTGCGCATCTTTCTCCCGGTCGGTCTTTCAGTTACATCTTTAAAGAGTCCGGCAGTTTTTCTTACTATGACGGCTTAGTCCCGACAGGGACAAAAATCCAGACTTTGCACGGCCAGGTTGTGGTCAGGTAATTAGCTTAAGGAGGAAACTTCCACCTTCACTGAAGGCCCCATTGTGGGGGCGATGAAGATACTTTTGATCCTGGAGCGGCCGATGGTGTTATAAAGCGCTTTGATGTTGGCGCTGATTTCTTCTGCGGACTGGTTGACTTTGCCCACTGCCAGATGGATGATCTGGCCGTTGGCCTCAGTTTTATATTCTGTCTTACCCTGCTGCAGCTCGGCTACGGTTTTGGTTAAATTATCAGTGATGGTGCCGCTTTTTGGGTTGGGCATAAGCCCCCGCGGGCCTAAGGTCTTAGCTGCCCGGGCAAGTTTGGGCATCCACTGCGGGGTAGTGACAACAACATCAAAATTGATTTTTCCCTTCTCAATCTCCCCGATGGTTTCTTCAGTACCCACGATATCTGCACTTGCTTCTTTTGCACCGCTGCCAAAAGCTAAAATGGTCAATTTTTTGCCGGCGGTGTAGGGGAGAGTAACCAGGCCGCGCAAACCTTTAGTTGTGGTGTTAATATGCACTTCCATAGTCGCAGGGAATTTGGTATAGGAAGCCTGTTGGGCTGTCTTCACAGCTTCCGTAAGCGGATAGTGCTTATTTCTTTCTACCTTTTCCCTGGCAGCCTGGTATTTTCGGCTGCGGACTTTTTTGGCTTTAACTGTGTCTTCTTTGGCGGCATTTTTTTTACCGGTTGCTGAAGCTTCTTTTGCCACGTGTTGTGCAGCCTGGACTTTTTCCGGCTTTACTTCCGTTGTTTCTTCAACTGTTTTAATTTTTGTTTTACCCATTATTTTGTCACCCTAACACCCATCGAGCGGGCTGTACCTTCCACCACTTTCATGGCCGCTTCGACATTTTTAGTGTTCATGTCCGGTAATTTAGCCTCGGCGATCTGGCGGACCTGGGCCTGGCTGATGGTGCCTGCGGATTCCTTGCCGGCTTTGCCTGAACCTTTTTCAACCCCCAAAGCTTTTTTGATCATTTCCGCAACAGGCGGCTCCTTGGTTATGAAAGAAAACGTCCTGTCCTCGAAAACCGTGATCACAACAGGCAGAATATTGCCTTTTCTGCTTTCCGTTTTCTCATTAAACGACTTAACAAAATCCATAATCGGCAGGCCGTGCTGGCCCAAAGCAGGCCCCACAGGGGGAGCAGCCGTGGCCGCCCCGGCTGGAATATTTAATTTAATGTAAGTTTTTATTTTTTTTGCCGCCATATTTTTCTTTTTATATAATTCGAAGGCAGAAAAAGCAAGCTTTGCTTATTTTTTAGCTGCCATAGTTAATCTTTATCCAAGTAAGGCGCTCTGATAAAACGACTTCCAAACAATGAACCCCATTTTTTGAAACAGACTTAACTGGTTTGGCTTGATTCATTTCAGTTTCTTTATTCATACTTAAAGTTTGGCAACCTGTAAAAAGTCCAACTCAACCGGTGTTTCCCGGCCGAAGATGGACACCAGCACCCGCACTTTGCCTTTCTCCTTATCAACGTTATCCACTTTACCGATAAACTCAGTAAACGGCCCATCCACAATTTTGACTGTATCGCCTTCAGAAAAGATCTGTTTATAAGTGGGCTGGCCGCCTTCTTCCATAAAGTTGACGATTGATTTAACCTCCGATTCGGAAATTGGGGTAGGTTTATTGCCCATACCCACAAAAGAAGTCACGCCCTGGGTGGTTCTGACGGCCAGCCATGAATCATCATCCAAAACCATCTTCACCAGGATATATCCCGGAAAGATCTTTTCTTTAATAGTTTCTTTCTTGCCGCTTCTGATCTCAATTTTTTGCTGAGTGGGTACCAGCACATCAACAATCTTATCATCCAGATGCTCCGATTCCACCCGCTGTTTTAAAGCTGTAGCTACCCGGTTTTCGTGGCCGGAGTAGGTATGAACGACGTACCAGCTGGCTCCCGGAGTATTGTCGGTCAGGGCTTCCTCAATGGCTTTATCGACAGGCTCGGCTGCTTCTTCGTCTTTCGCTTCTTCCTCAGCACTGGTTTCCGGCTCTTCCAGTTTGGTTGCCTCTTCTGGAGCCTGCTCCGACTCGGTCGGAGTCTGGTCTTCCGTTAGTTGCTCCGGTTCGCTGACTTGTGCCGGAGTTTTTTCCCCGGCCACAGGTTGGTCAACCTCTTGCCCGGGCTTTGTGTCCTGATCTTTAATGTCGTCCTGTTGATCGCTCATGTGATCTATTTATTCAGTACTGCTGACAAAACCTGCGTTAAAATGTAATCTAATCCGCCCACAAAAAAACCTACTATAACAGTAACAATAATTACCACCATAGTAAGTTTGATAGTTTGTCTAGGTGTTGGCCAGACAACTTTAGATAATTCTAACTTAACTTCGGTCAAAAAGTCAATTGCTTTGCTCATGGCTTAATAATCCTACCATAATCGGGATCAAAACTGAAGTGATATAATCCTGGTAAGGATTAGCGTATAGTTATCTATTCCTCAACTATACGCTATTTTGGTATGCACAAACACTTAGCAATCATGCATAAGGCTGCTGCTGAAGCTATTCTCTCGGGTAAGAAGACTATTGAGACCCGTTTTAGCAGGCACAAAATTGCCCCTTTCGGGCAGGTCTGTGCGGGCGATGTAGTCTATATGAAGCTCCCCGGAGAAGAGGTGATCGGGCAATTCCGGGTTAAAAAAGTGTTCTTTTATGATGGTTTGGAACAAACTGATGTCAGGGAGATTTTTGAGAAGTTTGGTGGGAAAATTTCAATGGGAGATAAAAATGAAGACAGGAGATACTTACAGAGTAAATTGGACAGCAGATTCGGGACACTGATTTTTATTGCCGATTCGGAAAGGTTTATCACTTCACCCATTAAGCTTCAGAAGCATGACCAAAGAGGTTGGATACTGCTGGGTCACTAACCCTATTGTGCTGCTTTGACCTGAGACTCGTTGGGAAGATACGCGGAAAAAGGATCGGTATAAGCGGTGATAATTTTTTGCTGGCCGTTTTGGTCAGTTTGCGGGACATTTTTATACCCCAGGATGGTTTTGGGCACCTGCCCGGAAATTGCCAGATCTTTGTGCCCGTCAACTGTCGCTTCAATAATACCCGGGGGGCGGCTGAAGGCCGTATCAGGCTGACCAGCTAGTAAATTGGTGATAATATCGTGCCAGATGGGAGCAGCCCCGGTAATGCCAGAGGTCAAAGCCGGATCCATTGGGGAGTAATCATTATTGCCCACCCAAACGCCGACAACATACTCTGGCGTGTATCCGAAGGTCCAGTTGTCCCTTTTATCATCAGATGTGCCGGTTTTAACAGCCACGGTATGGCCGGGAATATAAAGCAGCGAGTGGGGGCCGAAAGCCGGAGCGCGGGCGCTGTCATCGGAAAGGACATTGGACAGAAGATATGCCACTTCGAGGGTTAAAATTTGCTGGCCGCCATCGTGAGTATGATCTTCCAGGACATTATCATAAGGATCGGTGACTTTGAGAATTGCCTGCGGCTGGTGTTTCACTCCGGCATCGGCCACTGTGCCGTACACACTCATCATGTCAATCAGCCGGACGGCACCCCCACCCAAAGTTAAGGATAGGCCGTAATTTCCATTGGGATCCCAGGTATTGATGCCCATTTCCCGGGCAGTCTGCATCATTGCCGGCACTCCAACCGTAGCCAGCATTTTCACTGCCGGGATGTTGTAAGATGATCCGAAGGCAGTACGGATGGTCACCGGACCGTGAAATTGACCGTCATAATTGACTGGTGCGTAACTCTGTCCCCAGGCATTAGGAAAGTTTGTCGGGGTATCCAGCAAAACATTACCCGGGCTAAACCCTTGCTTGAAAGCTGTGGCATAAGTGACCACTTTAATTGATGAGCCGGGTTGGCGCAGGGCCAGGGCGGCATTGTAATTTCCCTGCGGCCCCCAGTAATTTTTGCTGCCGACCATAGCCATAATCTGGCCGGTTTGGGTATCAGTGACCATGGCTGCGCCATTGCCCACATTTAGGGAAGAAAGCTGGTCGAGTTGGTTCTGCACCACGCCCTCCGCCATCTTTTGGATATTTAAATCAAGAGTGGTATAAACTTTCAAGCCTCCCTGTGAGACAACCCGGTCACCGTACTCCGCAGCCAGAAGCGAGCGGACATACATGACAAAATGGGGAGCCTTGATATCGATGGTAGGAGGGCGGAAGTCCAATTTTTGGGCGTATGCTTTATCAGCCTGAGCCTTCGTCAGATACTCATCTTCTACCATTTGCTGAAGCACCTGTTTTTGCCTCTGTTTGCCCTGTTCCGGGTGGATACCGTAGGGGGAGTATTGGGTAGGCGAGGCAGGTAAACCGGCCAGATAAGCAGATTCAGCCAGGGTAAGCTCAGAAGCTTTTTTGCCAAAATACATCTCCGAGGCTGCTTCAACACCCCAGGCAGGCCCGCCGTATGGAGCTTCATTGAAATACATTTGCAGAATTTCATCTTTGGAGTAAATCCTCTCCGCCCAAAAAGCTAAAATAGCTTCCTTGATTTTGCGGGACCAGGTCTGATCAGGAGTAAGCATGGTATTTTTAATCAGCTGCTGGGTGATGGTTGAGCCGCCTTCCAGTTTCTGGCCGGCCAAATCAGCTTTAGCTGCCCGGATAATTCCCCAAATATCCACCCCCGGGTGGCTGAAGAAATGTTTATCTTCAATAGCGATAGTGGCATTAATCAGGCCAGAGGGTAGGTCATCCAGCTTAACCAGCTTCCGGTTTTGCCCTTCATAAATTTGATAAAGCAGCTTGCCGTTGCGGTCATAAATTTCCGTCGTGAGGGGTGGTGTGTTGGTAGTCAGCTGGCGGGGAGAGGGCAGTGTGGTGGTTAGTTTGATGATCAGCACGGAGTAAAGGATAAAAATGACGCCGATGATGACCAAAAGAAGACGCAAACGTGCAGGGCGGGGAACCAGGTGGCGAAAGAGCCGGGTCAGTCGACGCATTTGCCAGATAATCCAGAGCGTAGTCCGGGGCCGTCCTCTTTTGCGGCGCGGCAGGTGAAACTTGTGCGGAGCCGATAGACTGGGGCGTTTTTTGACCAGGCGGATGAATAAGTTCAGGCCTTTCTGTGGAAGACGGCCGATTTGTAAAATTATGAAAAGCAGTAAAAAGAGGAAAGTTTTTAATGGTATGGAAAGTGCTTTTGGCCCAAACCGAATATGTTTGTACATTTTTGAAGTCTTGCTATTTTTGGCAGGTGAGCGGGACAGTTTTTTCATGGTTAAAAGCTAGGGGAAAATAGTGTTGTTTTAGATCATCGGCATCTCCTTTTCTCTATTTTCATCAGCCTGAATTTGTCAGGCGTGATTTGTGCCTATTTGAGGGGGGGTTCTAAGCACATTGTACTCTAAAAAAGTTACAAGAAAAGTCTAACTAAATAGCACAAACACTAGCAAAATATGTCAATCGGATGATTTTTGGAAACTGGTTTTAGCGGAAAATACCTTCGGCATACTGCCAATACTGTGGATGGCCTTGTTCCTTCATCCAGTCCCACCATTCCGCGCCCCACAGGTAAATTTCATCGAACCCCACCTGGCGGGCAAATTCAACATTCTTTTTCATCTGCTCCGGTGACAGCCGCCGGATTTGTTCGGGTATGGGGATGGTAGTGATAGGTTGGGTAGCCCAGGGTTCAGCCTGCAGTTCAGAGATAATAATTTTTTGGTTTGTATGGGCAAACAATTTTCTTGTCACGTCGGATTTAATGCGGTAGAACCATGGCTGAAGAGGATAAGGCAGTTCGCCGAAATGAGGGTCATAAACCGTCCGGTAAAGGGTGGTGCCAAAATAATCAGACAGCCTCATGGTTACGTTCCATAAACTCAGTTCACCGGAATCGGTTAAAATAATTGGTTTGTCGGTTAAACTGTGCACCAGCCCGACTTCCTGCTTTAAAAATCTTTCATCGGAGGGCGGGCAGATTCCGAAAGGGAAAAGGGGCTCATTTTCTACCTGAAAAGCGTAAATGGCAGGCTGGTTGCGGTAGCGGGTAACCACAGTTCGGATCATCGGCAGCTCTTCCTTTTCCCGGACGGATTGGTCCGAATGGTCCAGCCACTGTGGTGCCCGGCATTCCGGCCAGCGGGGCAGCTTGTAGCCGACTGTAAGCAGCACCTTGGCCTGGTGGCGGCCGGCCTCACCTACATAATAATCAAGGTCGTTGAAATCATAAGCTCCCGGCTGTGGCTCGATTTCATTCCAGTATGCATTAAGGCGGATCAGTTTAACATCCAGTTGGCTAAGAATATCCTCGTAAGTTTGGTGTGGATCAAGGCCCAATTCGGCAGCATAATCAGGCGAGTAAGACACCCCAAGCTGAGCCGGCTGGTTGAGGTAAATCCGGTCCAATACCCGGTTGTACCGGAAAAAAATAGCCACCGCCACAATTGCCCCGCCCAGAAGAATTATCTGGATATGCTGGTGGTGAATGTCAGCCTGTTGCCTGATATGATGACGGATGCTCATTTGGTTAGCAAAAATAACCCCAGACTAATGATAAGAGCCCCGGCAGTTTTTAAAGCAATGACGTTTTTGGTGAGTGTTTCGTCCAAAAGTCCGGGCCTTTTTTTCGCCAAAGCCAGGGCAACCGTAATAATGACAATATATTGGACGCCGAAAAGCGAGTTGACCAGGGCGGGATTGGCTAAAGAGATGGCGAAGGAGATTAAGAGGCCCTGGACAGCGCCCATGGTTTGGCCGGAAAACAATAATATTGCTGAGGTTTTAGTGCTGACTTCCCGGTCTTTTTTCCGGGAAGCGAAAATGTTTTGTCTAAGAGAAGGCCAAAGCAGGAAAGTTAAAACAAAAAGCCCGCTGGAAACCCGCGCCGCCACCAGACCGCTTATAAAATCCATGCCTTTATAAGCTTCCGCCAGCAGGACATACGAAACGGCGAATAACAATCCCGATAAAATCATCCAGTTGAAACGGTCATCAAAACGCAGTTTGCTGAACCAAATGTTGGCCGTCAGAATAGCTGATCCTGAAAGCAGGACGAAAAAACCAGTATACTGGTCGGGTGTCAGAAGCTGATGAAAGAGGAAACTGCCAATGATTAGGGCAAAGAAGGGATTGAGCATGCCGACAATGGGGCCGACTACTGAAGCCTCGTTTTTTTGCAGGCTGGTGTACATGGCCTGCAAGGCCAAAGCGGCGGCGATGCCGGAAAAGACGGCCATAACCATTTCTCTTGGAGCGCCGAAATTTTTTGCCCAAGGCAAAAGTAATAAAGCCGCCAGCTGCAAAACATTGACATAAAAAGTGTAGACAATAGGTTTGGGCAAACTGTGTTTGATAAGGATTTTATCAATAGTGATTGAGCCGGCGTTTAAGGTATAAGCCAGAACAGAAATCGGTAAAAATAAATTATGGATGGCCGAAAGGGCGCTCATTTGATTTCTCCCAGTCCTGGAATGTCGATAACCTCATCAGCATGGATGCGGTGACCTAAGAATTTCATCAGCTCGTGGCGGATGCCGTTATATTTGATGATATCGGTGTAAACTAAAGCTGACGGTTTGACCTTCCGCTCCTGGGTTTGCCGGTTGACTGCTATCAGGCCAAACTCTGGTTCAAAGCCTTTTTCCCACTCCAAATTATCTAAAAGCGACCAGTAGAAAAAGCCGCGCACATCCACACCGGCCCGGATAGCCTGGTGGACTTCCACCAGATATTGCATCAAAAAGCGTATGCGCCTGTCGTCGTTGGTGGTAGCTATGCCACATTCCGTAATATAAATGGGAAGGTGATCGGATAAATCCATGAGAATTTTAAAAATTCCCGGCGGATAAATTTCAAAACCCATGTCGGAAACGTCTTTAGAAAATGCTGTGACATCGACCAGTTTAGGCAGCAGGCCGTTCTTACATTCCATGCGGTGATGGAAATAATAATTGACCCCCAAAAAATCATGGTAGCCGCGGGTTAGGAAATGGAAAAGGTGGTTAGCAAAGATGTCGGAAAAGACGACGCCGAGTTGTTCAATCGGTGAGTGCATATGGAAGGCTTCGTAAGTTTGGACGTTTTGAGCGATGCCGACTTTGGCGCCGGGGATAAATTTATGGATGGTTTTGTAGGCTTTTTTATGGGCACGGGTTAAATTCCAGTTAGCCTTCAGGACAGCCAAGCTGCTCTTTTTTTGTGGCGGCCAGCTGCCTTCAATATAATCCATATACACCAAAATTTCCGGCTCATTGATGGTTACCCAAAGGTCAACTTGGTCTTTAATCTCCGACACAACGGTTTTGACATACCGCTCAAAATAGGCCGGAGCCCGGAAATTTTCCCAGCCGCCTTTTTTGGCGATCCACAATGGGAGAGAGAAATGGTTGAGAGTTAACATGATTTTAATATCGCGCTTTTTTAAAGCCTCAAGGACTTGTTTGTAATGCTCAATGGCTGAATAATCAAATTTGCCTTCTTCCGGCTCGATGCGCGCCCATTCAATACTTAAGCGGTGGGCATTATGATTTAAAGACTTGAGAAGGTCAAAGTCTTCCTCGAAGCGGTTATATTCATCGCAGGCTACCCCGGAGCGTTTTTCTTCCGGCTGGTGTTTTTGTTCCCACTCCCACCAATCGGAGTGGATATTGTTTCCCTCAACCTGGTGGGCGGAAGTAGCGGCACCCCAGAGGAATTCATCCGGAAAATTTAAAGTAGCGTGATCATGTTTGACGGGAAAAGACATTCCGTCTTTAGCATATCACACTGTTATTTTTCGTGAGAATACCTCGTAGCTTTGCTGCGGAGTAGTTTATTGCACTTTGGAGCTGAGTCAGGCGGAAGTATATTTGTCGACAATTTTTACCAGGTCGTTGATATCAAAAGGTTTGGCCAGGAAATCGTCAGCACCCATCTTTCTGGCAATAGCTTCGCCCTCCGAAAGGGCGGAAACAACAACAACCGGGATATTCCGCATTGATTTATTGGCCCGCAGCTTTTTGATAATCTCCGACCCGTCCATGCCGGTCATCCACAAATCCAACAGGATAATATGAGGCCGGTTCTTCCGGATGGCGGGCAGTACTCCGGTGCCGTGGTTATGAACTATTACCTGATAATAGTGGTCTTCTAAAATGATTTTAATGACTTCAGAAATACCTAAGTCATCTTCAACTACCAGCACTTTTTTACTGTTCGACTTGGGTCGAGAGGTACCTTT
The DNA here is from genome assembly GCA_021790255.1 of bacterium. GTDB lineage: Bacteria > Patescibacteriota > Microgenomatia > Daviesbacterales > UBA10151 > JAJYIE01. The sequence continues at coordinate 29,770 of JAJYIE010000011.1, forward strand.
CATTTTTTTGCCGGTTGCCTAAGTTGCGCGACCTCTTTTAAGGGCAGTGAGAAGTAAAAAACTGAACCCTGACCTTCCATACTCCTCACCCACATCCTACCACCATGAAGTTTAACAATTTTATTGGCGATGTAAAGACCCAATCCAAGGCCCGGGAACCGTTCGCCTTTTGGGCCTTTAATCCGGAAGAAACGGTCAAAAACCCTTTCCCGTAAACTGTCCGGGATACCGACACCGAAATCTTTGATGCTAATGGTTAAAAAATGGGGAGAGTAGGTTGTTTTAATAATGATCGCGTTTGATTGAGGAGAGTATTTGATGGCGTTGGATAATAAGTTAGTGATAACCTGAGCCAGATGGTCACGGTCAGCATAAATCTTTCCCCTGAAGGAGTTTTTGACTTCAATGCAATGCGTTGTTTCGGTTTGCTGGAAATCATTCACCAGATCCTCCAAAAATTTGTCAAAACTAAACATCTTTCTTTTCAGCGCAAAATTATCGCTGGCTACCTTACTGACATCTAACAGGCTTGTAACCAGTTCTAGGAGGCGGTTTAAATATGTTTCAAAGCGGCTGAAATATTGGTAATCGGCCTGCCGTTCGGGGCGGGCACTGCGCTGCCGGAAGAGTTGAGTAAGAGCTTTTAACGTTGTGAGGGGAGTTTTTAGCTCATGACTGGCAATGGCGATAAACTCATCCTTTTGCTGCTCCAGTTTTAATCTTTCGGAAATATCGTGGAGGGTAACTGCAACACCGGTCACCCTGTTATTGTTGATAATGGGGGAGGCGCTGGCTATGACGGCAATATCGGTACCTGTTTTAGTAGTAATAAGGAAAATGCGTCCGGTGACCGGCTTGCCCCTGATAGCGCCCAGAAAAAGATAATCCTCAAACGAAGCCGGTGCCCCGCTGAGGAGCCGCATTTTAAGTGTCTTGTTAACTTTTGTAAACCGTTTGCCGATAAGATCAAATCCCAGCATGGTTAAAGTTGCGGGGTTGAAGCTGGCCAACGTTCCCCGGGCATCATATATTAAGACGGGATCGGTTAGGGCCATAAAAACAGCATCCAGTTCGCTGGCGTGTCTGCTGGCCTCCGCAGCCTTGCGGGCAGTCTGGGCCTGTTCTTTTTGGATTTGGCTGAGCAGCTGTTCTCTCTCCAGATCAGAGTGGACATCCTCACTGACATCCACACAGGAAATAACCAAACCCGCGATTTTTCCGCCGCGTTTCACCGGAACTAAGTTTAGATCCCAATAGGTTTCTTTTTCACTCCGACTGGGGAATGGCAGAAGAATCCGCGGGTATGTTACTTTCCGGCCCAGGCTGCAAGCCTGCTCAAACATCCGGCGGTACTTTTCGTCAGGAAAAAGCGCAAAATAATTTTTTCCCAGCAGTTCATGTTTTTTAAAGCCGCCGCTTTTTGCGTAAGCGGAATTAACTTTGAGGAAGTTAAAATTCCGGTCAACCATCGCCAGGCTGGCTTTGGTGTTTTCCAAGATTGTTTCCCGCAGGTCCCGCTCATATTTTAAGGCAGCGGCCCGTTTTTGGGTGTGTTGTATCTGCTGCCGGAAACGGGTAATCAGGCGGGTCTGGTCTTTTTCCGGCCGGCCAGCCAGCCATTTTTCTGAATTTCCGCCCCACGCTTTCTCCGACTGCAAAGCAGCCAGGCCTCCTTTACGGCCGGAACTGGACTTACCTCCTGTCCGGCGACCCAATTTTTTTTGAGGAATGGAATTCTTGCGGGTTACTTGATTTCCCAAAGCCTTATCCTCATAAGACACCTTTAGTTTAACCTAAACTCCTATAGATTGACACAATGGCCGGGGAGAGGCAATTAGGCAGATTACTGTTTGATACAAGTACGCTTTAGTAAACCGCGCCGGAAGAGATGTCGGCACGGGAGCCAGGATTTGAACCTGGAAAAGCAGTTTTGGAGACTGCTGTGATACCGTTTCACCACTCCCGTAAACTTTTGATATTGTACCTTAAACGATCGGTTGAAACAAACCTCTTGCAAAATTGCCCAATCTGCGGTAACTATTAAGTATTACCTGTTAATATATGGCAATTATTGAGAAGGGACTGCGGGAGGGGACTGATCAATATACTGCTGGTGCTGTCACACAGTTACCGGAACTGCCGCCTCGTATACTGGGTGAAGAAATTCTTTACCAGCAGGGAGGCTTTAAGAGAGTCCGCCGCTACCTGGCAGGGTATCATCCGCATTTGGGAGCGCTTCATTTTGGTTGGGCAGGGCTGGAAACAATTCAGGAAACAGACGTGATTTCCCCGATTCGGCTTATCAATGTAACTGGAAGCGGAGAGGCTACTTAATTTTTACCTCGTTGTGCAGAGTGGATTTATTGCAGACAGCACAAAATTTTTGCATGGCTAATTTTTCTTTGGTATTGATGACATTTTTGCTCGTCACGTAATTTTTGCTGTTGCAAACAGAACACTCTAAATTAAAGATTTGCCGGTTGCCTTTCTTAGCCATATTAAGTAATGATTATATCTTAGTTGGAATAATGTTGCAAGGCTAGAGAAGCTAAAGACGGAGAATTGTTCCCTGGAGCCTGAGACGAGAATCGGACTCGTGACTTCCATCTTACCAAGATGGCGTTCTGCCACTGAACTACCCAGGCGCTTTGCAGCTTCACTCCTTAAGTGTAAACTAACGGAAAAATTTTATCATGGATTGGACGAAGAATAAACTACAACTAGGAAAAACTGTACGGCCATCATGATGTTGTCTCAATTGACTTTTGAGCCGAGACCGGGACTCGAACCCGGGACGTCCTGTTTACAAAACAGGTGCTCTACCAGCTGAGCTATCTCGGCACTTTCAATCGCCGTTATTTTAATTTTACATTTTTCATGGTGGGAAAGGCAAGGTTTCTGAAGAAGTAGTAAATGATATTGTTCAAAAATGATTGAGATAAAATGATATATTAATGCAGTATTTGGATATAGTGTTGGAATATGTAATTGAGGCGTTTGGTATATTAAGTAATAGTTTAGTATATTGACAATTTTTGGTTTATGATTTAAAAAATGACAACTTGGAGAAGCAGGTGGATAAGAAACTTGCTTCTTTGGTGGTTTACTCCCCTGACCTGTTCATCCGTCTGTGGGGTCATTAAGGAGAAAACCAATGTTGCTTTGGGGAGTTTTTACAGTCGGTTATCTGTTGGGGGTTATGGTAACCTTAAAATTTGTCAGCGGGGGAAAAGGGGAAATAGTTTCTGCGGCATCCAAGTCGAAACTGGTGATTACTAAGCGCCAACTGACAGCCAAAATTTTCTCATCTTTGTCCGGACAATGGGAACATGAGGGCGTGTTTAAGGTCCTGACGCAGGTAAACTATCGAAATAGCAAGTCCTAATAGTATTAAATATCAGTTAATACCGGAGCACCATACAATTTTCACACCATTTTCATAGCTCTTTTCACAATTTGTGTAAATAAAAACATCCATGAGGATGGTTGGAAGGCTATAAAATTATAATACCCTATAAGTCAATAGTGGGGATCTAAGTATGCGAAAGGTTGTTTGGCTCAAGGACGAAAGAGTATGCAAACCACCAGTAAAACATCAGCCAGGCGATGGTTACCAGCGCAGCAAAATAGTCATGGATCAACAGGGCAAAAACCGTGCTTACGTAATAAACCCCGGCAGAGATGAACACCATTCGGAAAACATTAACCAGAAATGTGCCCAGGAAACCGATGGCAACGGTCTCCATC
>JAJYIE010000033.1 GCA_021790255.1 bacterium
AGTAGCAGCCATCTATCGAACTATTAATTATTACAATACCAGTATGATCCATACCAGACTAAGGATGTCACCGGAACAGTTTAAAAAACTAAACGGCGGTTAGAGAATGAGTGTGTACTAAAAGGGATACTTGACAAGTTTGTTTCTTCGCTTTGCTCAGAAATAAACTGCGCTACGCTTGCCCTTGCCAAATTCACTCCGCTAAACAAAGCCAAATATCAGGAAGTAGGCAGGCTGCTTCCTGGAAATATTAATTTTTTAGGAAAAGGCAAGAAATGGAGGTAATATAAATAATGCTGTTAACAAAAGAAATAACCACCAAGTTACCGGTTTTATATTCTCAAGAGAATACCAAAGATCCTATGGTAATTTGTAAATTCTTTACTCCCTGGTCAAGCTGGACCTGGTATGCCATAGAGTTTGACAGTAAAGATACCTTCTTCGGCTATGTGATCGGGCATGAGGCCGAACTGGGATATTTCAGCCTTTCCGAACTGCAAAGCGTTAAGGGCCCTTTTGGTATATAGCCCGTCAATCTGATTCATAACTGCCAGAGTTTCCGGATCAATCGGTTTTGGTTGGTAATACAGGCTGTTTCGGGAAATTCATAACAGATCTGCCTGTACTCCTTTTGGTAAGACGCTACTTGTTTTGTTAATGTGCGAAACTATCTCTTGTGGGCTTAAATGATTTTCATCTTTCAAATATGCCCATCTTTTTTTTAAGAAAGTCTACTTCAACTTTTAATCTGCCAATCTGCAGATACAGCTCCTGCATCAAATCGCTATCTTCTTTTTCCTTCACCTTTTGTCCCGAACCAAAGCCGGCAGCTAAAATATCCAAGGCTTGTTTTTTCCATTTGACAATCTGAGTTGGATGGATGCTGTAGATCCCGGACAACTCAGCAATAGTCTTTTGCTCTTTTAATGCTTCCACTGCCACCTTGGCTTTAAAAGCCGGTGGATGATTTCTGCGTATCTTTTGTTCCATTTAAAAATCATTTTAATTTAGTCTAAGGGTACTGCACAAATTCCTGGGTCCATCATAAAAAAGGTTGCTGATTGTCTGAGAAATGGCCCAACATAAGTAATGCGGATGACAGAAGAATCAGAAAAGGTGGATAATAATCATACCAACTATGCGGATGAAACTTCTCGCTCTGGTACTTTTTAGTATAGCTTTTGCTTTTGTGGAAGCAGCAGTGGTTTTCTACCTGCGCCGGATCTTTGATTTCAGAACATACCCCACTACTGCCTACCACAACCTGATCAATCTGGGTTTTATGGCTTTCCTATCCGGAGGGAGCCAGGTGTTGCCTGATGCGAAAATCATGCATGCGGAAGTATTGCGTGAAGTGGCAACTATTATTATGCTGGCGGCAATAGCTTTTATCAGCGGAGTCAACTTTAAACAGCGGGCTGCAGCATTTTTAATCGCTTTCTCAATTTGGGACCTTTTTTATTATGCTTTTTTAAAGTACCTCACGGGCTGGCCAACCAGTGTTTGGAGCATCGACGTTTACTTCCTCAACCCGGTTCCGTCGGCCGGCCTGGTAATATTCCCCCTCATCCTTTTCTCATTTACACTAGTTTTTGGACTGATCATTTATATAAGGCAGAACAAATGACTGTCCGGTGGCTGGCAATTTTTACATGCATCATATCTGCCACAGTAATTTTGGCAGTGGCCGCCTTTATTTACTTTTCTATGAACCAGGCAGAAGAAAAGATTACTGAAAAGCTGCCGGATCTGGTTAGTCGGGAGGCTGCAAAGCATAAAGTAATCTACACTAAGCTTTCCGATATCAACCCTTATGTTAAAGAGGCTGCTATCGCTTCCCAGGATGAAAGATTTTATACCAACCCGGGGGTGGATATTAAGGGCACGGCAAGAGCTATTTTCTATTCCCTGTTTTCCGGCCACCGCCAGGGGGCAAGCACCATTACTGAGCAACTGGCGAAAAATATCTATTACGGTGATGTTGACTCACTTAAAACCGATATTGAAACCAAAATACTGGCTTTGTATATTACCCAAAAGTATCCGAAAAATTCAATTTTAGAATGGTATTTAAATATTATTTACTTCGGGCACAATACTTACGGAATCGGCAAAGCCGGTAAGATATATTTTGGGGTGCAGCCGAAAGATCTTTCACTTGGGGAAGCAGCATACCTGATCGGTATAATTAATCTTCCCGGATACTACGAAAAACATCCTGCTCAGGCTCTCGATGAAGCCAAGGCAGCTCTCAATTCCATGGTTAAAAACAAATACATTACACCCGAAGAAAAGAACCAGGCATGGATTAAATTAAATTCAGAATAACCATATTGACAAGCACTCCGCTTTCTTCTATTGTAACTTTGTGGACGAGAATATTCAGCAGGGTGCAACACAAACCCCAATCTTCCAGCCGGCAACTTCTGCCCCCGTTCCGGCTGGCGACAGATCAAAATCCCTTTATCTGATGATCGGTTTAGTTGTTCTCATACTCGTGGCGGGAGGGCTTTATATGTTTTTTTACGGTAAAATAGCCACCAACTCGGCGCTTAAGCCTGTTGTTCCGGCCATAAACCCCACCTCACAAACTCAATCCTCACCTGCTGCCCAAATTGTAACCGAGGCAAATATCGACCAGACCCTAGACAATACCGACAAAACGATGCAGAAATCAATCAACCAGGCAACATCCGATTTAAATGACGTCAGTAAGATTGACAGTACACAGGACAGTACAAACGGCTTATGAACAGAAAATGTTTCTATTACGTCGCAACTATAGCCACAGCAGGAATCCTGTTAACCCAGGGGGCTATTAATGCTTTAGCACAAAATTCAGCCGGTGGTCAGGCGCTGGTGCAGGATGTTAATCGCATGCAAAACCAAGCAAGCAGAGCTGCCCAAGTTCAGCAGACTCAATTGCAGAGTGTTATCAACCGCTCAAACACATTAATAACTAACCGGATCGGCTTCCTTAATAACCTCTTGTCAAGGTTACAAAGCGATACTAGGTTGTTAGCCGATGAAAAATCCAGTCTCGCCACCACTGTTCAGGCTGATATCAGCGGCCTCACTACCCTGAAAACAAAAATTGATGCTGACACCAGTCTGGAAACAGCGCGGGCTGACGAAAAACAAATCATTACCGGATACTATGTTTATGCGATGTTCGTACCGAAGGTTCGCCTGCTTATCGTGTTGGATAATTTACAAACTGTGAGTAACAATGTCCAGGCCTTAGTGCCGCAAATCCAAAATTTAATCAACACTGAGCAGGCGCAAGGCAAAGATGTTTCAAAGTTACAGGCGCAGTTAAATGATGTCTCAGCCCAGCTACAAACCATAAACAGCGAAATAGCGAAGGACAAAGCTGCAGTCCTGAATGTGTCAGTTGGTACAGCAAACCCCGGCGCTACCTTTGCCCCGATCCGCCAGGATATTGCACAAATCATCAGAGTGGATCTGGCGAAGATCAGAGCTGATTTTGCCCAGATGCGCCCGCTGTTTCACCAGCTCATAATCAGTAATCCACGCTCATCGACACCTTCTGCGAAAACTGCAACCGGTTCTGGGACAACGGCAACTAAATCTGCTGGAAATATCACACCTGCTCAATAGAAGTTTCTAATCTTTAGGGGTTACCCCGTAAATGGTGATGGGAGTTCCGAGGTTGTTGTCAGTTGCAAGAGTCAAATTCCCTTCAACCGGCGGATCAGTCCAATAATAAAGCTTCTCAGCATCTTCAGTCTTTAGATTAACACAGCCGTGGCTCATCGGGTGGCCAAAATTGCGATGCCAGTAAGTACCATGCAGGCCAAAGCCCAAGATTTTCGGATACTGGTCGTTGTAAAAATACATCGTGTAAGGAACATTCGGCAGGTCGTAATAAGTCCCCCAGGCTTTATTCCCTCCGGTCATCCGGGTATAACGTAGCTTAATCCAAATCCGAAAATCTCCCGTTGGTGTCGGGTACCATTTACCGGACGAAATTGTAAAGTTATAAACTAGCGTGCTGCCCTGAAAGGCATAAAGTTTTTGGTTGGTGAGGTCAACATAGATACGCTTTTCCCCAATCCCTGTGGACTCACCCAACACGACCTTGTCCGAAGCGGGACCGGTGAAGGCGGGTGAGGTGACTTTCTGCCCCATAAAAATGCCCTGGTTATCTCTGTCATATTTCCCGGAAAGGTCCTTAATGCAACTGACGGAGTTGGCACAAACAGATGCAGGCGCATTTGAATAAACCAGTAACCCTGCCAGGACAATCACCGCTAACACGACAACTGAAGCAAGCTTCATCCTTACCTTTAAGTTAGCTTATCTTTTGTTGAAAGTAAACTACCCTGCATAAATTTGAAAAATATCTCATAGTATTGTATAATTAAGATCAGGCTTCTTTAAAAGAGAGAGCCTTTTTTATGTTTACAAAGTTGGCGCTTACTTTAATGCTCTTGTCAGCGTCCGTTAATCCCGCGTCCCAGGGAGTAATTCTGCCACAGCCTCTGGCGCAGCACAGCATGCCCCTTGATGACAGGTACAGCAACCCATACGTAAACGGGGTCTTTAAAGATAACATCCTGCTGACTTTGAACTACCTGAGCGGGGCAGTCAAGTCCGCACAGCAGATTTCGTGGGATGATGTAGAAAAACCATTCCATTTTGAGTTTACTCTGCAGCCGGGGCAAACATTTGCCTTCCATGACAGTTTACTGCCGGAATATGCGGGGCGGGTGGTAAAGACAACTAACACCCATTTCAATTACCAGGATGGTTTCAAATCCGACGGGTACCTCACAGGCGACGGTGTTTGTCATCTCGCATCGTTGATTTACTGGACTGCTGAGGACGCCGGTCTTGCGGCGAATGCTCCTACAAACCATAATTTCGCCCCTATTCCTGATGTACCCCGTGAGTTTGGAGTAGCCATATATGTCAGCCCTTCTTCCGCAGCCAGCGCCCGGGAGAACCTGTACATTACCAATAATAAAAAGGCTCCCGTCAGTTTTATATTTGATTACCGAGATAATTTGCTAACCACCAGTATTATGGTTGACTAACGGGCACATTACTAGGATTAGCGCGGGCAGAGGGAGTAGTGGGCAGAGCTGACCGGCTGGACTTTGCATTTTTTCCGGAAGCAGTCGCTGAGTTGTAGCTTTTAAGCAAACTGATTATTTTGGCGCTGTCACCACTGACGGTTTGCAAATCGATCTTCACACTCTTAAACTCATTTTTTACAGCCAAAAATTGGCTTCGTGTTTGGGCAGCACCGTTATCCTTCTGAACTATATTTAGTGTTGTATCGGCATCGGCCAGGCTTTTTTGAGCATCCTGAAGCAGATTCTCCGCATCACTGACATCATTGCCTGCCGCTTTAGCTGCTGTTATGCGGGTTGATAATTTGTCTATTAAAATATGCGCTTTACTGGAGGCATCACCATAAGCCGCCCACCAAGCCGTCAGAGCCAGCCTGACCCGGACTTTGGGCGAACTTAGGTCAGGAGTAGGAGAAAGTACTTCCGTTGAGTTGATTTTGGTTTGCGCAGCCGGCGAGGCTTTTTCCTGGCTTCGTACTGTTCCTGCCGGTAAAAAGTATAACCCTCCTGCAACGATCACCAATAAAAGAAAGATTTTTCTTCTCATAGGCTGTTAATTTCCTTATCTATCATCGGTTCGCTGCTTTGGATTGTTTCCAGATCTTTGTCCAGGGCTGTTAAATCATCCTGGAGAGCCTGATCGGACATATCAGGAACAGCCGGAGAAGGGGTAATGTTTGCCGTTTGCCTGATACTTTGTGCCGGCAGCGGTAGAGGCTTGGGGGGGTTGGCTTTAGGAGAAAAGGCTAAAACCACTAAGGCAAGCAGAATCACGATTAAAAACGCCACCAGATAGCGGGTCATGGTTATAACTTATTCAATTTAAATCAAAGCTCATCAAAAAGTCAACTACGGAAGTCAGGAAGTAGTTTTCCAGGGTGAACTTTGGTAGAATTAGTTGCGGCGCGTTCGTCTAGTGGCCTAGGACGCTGGGCTTTCATCCCGGAAATCACGGGTTCGATTCCCGTACGCGCTACAAGCCGGCTATTTTTTACAGGGCAGCGTAAAATAAAACGTTGAGCCTGACCAGGCTCGCTTTCCACACATGTGAAACAAAAAGCGTAAAACTGATGACGTTGATCTAACCACCTATGGGCTGGGGAATACCATAATTGTTGACATTCCCGAGGAGCAGATTTTCTATGCTACCAGACGGATTATTGAGAGAATAATTTCCCGCCTTGGAAATTACAGGAGAGTACTCATTAGATGGGAGAAATTAACATCAACTTACCAGGGATTTTTTCACCTTGCTTGTATTATGTTGGGCCTTAACTGGGTTTTGAAATAACTTCTAGCGTGATTGTTTAAAAGGTATAAATCCTTACAGAGTATGTATTGAAGAGGAGAGATTTGGGTGGCCGGATATTTCATCAGGTCACGTGGCCCGGGACTAACTAAGGAACAAATCAACAGATGCATAGAACAGCAATCCGAGGAAATCTAAAAATTATGTCAAGCCCCGGTGCTTGGCACCGGAGTGTTCCTTCGCACCGTACGAGGTAATTAGATGTGGGACACTAAATACTTCTCAGGTGTAACAAAATTTAGGGCAAAGTGCAACCTTTTGGTGTTGCAGTAATTAGTCCAAGCCTCAAGTTTTTGGTTTAACTCATC
>JAJYIE010000034.1 GCA_021790255.1 bacterium
CCGGCATTCCCGGCACGGTGGGCGGAGCAATTTATGGTAATGCCGGAGCCTACGGCCAAACTATCAGCGACTGCCTGATTAAAGTTGTCTGCCTTAACCCAAAAAGCGGCAAAACAGTAGTTTTAAATAAAAAACAGTGCGGTTTTACTTACCGCTCCAGCATCTTTAAGGCCAATGGATATATTATTTTAAATACTCTCTTGCGGTTTGAAAAAAGCCCTGTCCGGCAGTTGAAAAAACAGTCAACGAAAATTTTAACCCAAAGGCTGCTCCGTTATCCTCCAGGATTAAAATGCCCTGGCAGTTTTTTTAAAAACATTCCGGTTGCTGGTTTACCGTTAAAATCCAAGCAGCTGATCCCTCCTGAAAAAATCCTTTACGGTAAAGTTCCTGCAGGCTTCCTTTTAGAAGATACCGGAGCCAGAGGCAGGCATATCGGAGGGATACATGTTTCCCCCATCCATGGCAACCTGTTTATAAACTCGGGGGAAGGCAGCGCAGCGCAGTTTTGGCAGCTTGCTAAAAGCTGTTGGGGGAAAGTCAAAGATAAATTCGATATCAGCCTGGAGCCGGAAGTACAACTGGTTAACCTGCCGCCTTTAGCTGGTTAACTGCGGAGCAGTTTATTTAACTGTGCGCGGCCAATACTTATCAATTACTGTTTGGACAGCCTGGTCAATTGTGGTTGAGTATCCTCCGTTGTCGGCATTATCAACAGCCGGCTGATAGGCCTGTATCATATCCTGATTAATGCCGACATCTTCCGTATCGGAGTTTAAATACCAGCTTTTGTAATAATTGCCCTGGGTAATAAAAGCGCCCAGAATGGGGTCTTTAGTCTGAAGCTCTGCCATATCCACTCTCGGGAACGGCTCCCCGATACCCTCAGCTGCCACCTGGTGGCGGTAGAGAATCTGCAAAGCTTCTTTACCGGATAAGTATTTTAAAAATCGCCAGGCCTGCGCTTGGCTAGGCGAATAGGCCGAAACCGCCTCAGCCCAAAACGTCCCCAAGGAGATCTCTTTACCCGGAAGCTGGGGAACCGGAGCGGTTCGAAAGACCAGGTTGGGGTTTGCCTGCCGGATCTCAGGCGCCTCTCTGGCTGGGGCAAAATAAAAGGCTAGCTTGCCGTCCACAAACATCTTGGTCGAAGAAGGTTCCAGCGAATTCCATGTTTGGTTTTGGGTGTCGGTAACAAAACTTGTATAGAACTTAAAAACTTCTTTTCCGGCATCATTATCCGGATTTTTTAAGTCGCCGTCCGGCTCTTGATAAAACAGCAAAGTAATTATCTCCGGCCAGAAATCAACGTTATTAGTTGTACCTAGGGCTGCTCCTGACGTGACAATTTGCCCTTGCTGATCCTTAACCGTTACCTGGCGGGCGGCATCACGAAACTGCGCCCAGGTCGTTGGCACCTGCACATTGGCGCTTTTTAAGATGTCATCGTTATAGTAAAGCGCAAGTCCGTCTACCTCCCGGGGGATGGCATAAATTTTCCCACCGGAAGTGAGCGAATCACCCGCCACCGGATAGAATGTTTGCAGGAAATCGTTTTGTGACATTAAATCTGACGGCATTACAGAAAGATAGCCGGAAAACATCGGGAACCATGAGTTGTGAATATCGAAAATGTCAGGGCCCTTACCTTCTTTAAGCTGAGTTTGCAGACGGGTGCGGTAGTTGATGATTGACTGCTGCACATAAGTAATCCTTACCTGGGGATTATCCTTTGTATAAGCATCAATCACCGGCTGCATAACCGACTCATCTTCAAGCCCCCAAAAAATCAGCGAGGCAGACCCCCCGCTGGATAAATTACGCTCAAAAATCTTGCTGCTGTAAGCCCAAAACAGCAGGCCAAAAACCACTGAGAGAATCACTACACCGTTGACAACTTTATTGATTGTAGCAATCATTTTTTGGCCCTTAACCAGCCTAGTCTAATTATATGTAAAATTTAACCGGGAAGCAAAGCAGTTTCTTGCCGCCCGATCAAAGAGGGGCTAAAATACCATCAGATGAGCAAAAAAATTCCCAAAAACACCTCTGCTGCTGCCAAACCAGCGCCAAAAAAGAAAAATTTACCTACACCTCAGGTAACCACTCCAAAACGGCCTTTCCCCGGACTAAAACGGACAATTATTTTTGCCGCCTCTTTTATTTTTACTTTTCTTTTCCTCTCTTACATTGGTTTTCTTTTATACTACCAAGACCGTTTTTTCCCGGGGGTTATGGTGGGGGGTTACCGGATGGACGGACGAAGCCCAGTCTTGGCCCAAAAACAGTTGTCCGGCAGTGCCCAAAGCCGCATAAACACCCCGCTGAATCTGAATTTTATGGAAAACTCTTATCAGATTGACCTGGCTGCTGCTGAACCGAAAGTAAATATTGACCAACAAATCACCCAAGCCTTTTTGATCGGACACTCCTCTTCTTTCTGGCAAAACTTCCTGCAGCAGGCTGAAGCGTTAACCGGGGGTGACAATTTACCCCTGACCCTCACCTTTGCTAACCCGGATGCCCTCTCAGCACAAATCAGCCGGCTTAAACAGTCAGTTGATAAAAATCCGGTCAACTCCCAAATTGCTTTGGACAATCAGTTCTCCATATCCCCACCACAAGACGGGATAGAGATTGATGAGCCGCTTTTACGGGAGCAACTTGTCGCTTATTTAACTCTGCAATCAGGCGCTCCGGTCAGTTTGCCTATCAAAACCATCACCCCGGCATTCGGCACAAAAGATGCCCAGCAAGCCAGGCAGGCTCTGGAAAGAATTAAGTCTTCCCCCATCCGTCTCCACTTCGGGGCGGACATGTGGACCATTGACCAGCCAACTCTTTATACTCTGCTCAACTTAAACCCCGGCCAAGCCGCTCCCGAAGCTGACGGGATTGCTTCCTTGCTGGACAATAGTAAGCTAACCCTTTTTATAGAAGAGCTGGCGAGCAAAGTTGACCAGCCCAGCCAGAACGCCCGTTTCGTGATCAATACGAGTTCGAGAAGTGCCGCGCTGCGGGTTGAACAGTTTCAACCGGCCCAACAGGGGCAGGCGCTGGACCGCACTAAGACAGCAGAACTGATTATCCAAGCGCTTTCCCATCCCACCATTTCTGATATGGACCTGCCGGTTACAACTACCAAACCACAGATTACCAACGAACAGGTTAACAACTTGGGAATTAACCAGCTGCTCGCTGAGGGCATGTCTAACTTTGCAGGATCTATCGAAAACCGAATTTTTAACATCGGCCTGGCTGCTTCTAAACTTCACGGCATACTTATAGCACCCGGGGCAACTTTTTCCTTTAACAACACTGTCGGCGAAATTTCTGCCGTTACCGGCTACAAGCAGGCTTATGTCATCAAATCCGGGCGCACCGTCCTCGATGACGGCGGTGGTGTCTGCCAGGTTTCTACTACCCTTTTTAGGGCTATTTTGAAAGCCGGCTTGCCGATAACGGAGCGCACCGGCCACGCTTACCGGGTTGGATATTATGAACAAGGCGGTTTTCCTCCGGGGCTTGATGCTACTGTTTTTGCCCCGTCAGTGGATTTAAAGTTTAAAAATGATACCCCGGCTTACCTCTTACTGCAATCTTATATTGTTGGGAAAAATTTATATATTGATATTTACGGAACATCTGACGGGCGGTTAAGCAAAATTTCGACACCCAAGGTGACGGATCAAACACCCCCACCTCCTGATCTTCGCCAGGATGATCCTACTCTACCCCGTGGCACCGTCAAGCAGGTTGATTGGGCAGCCTGGGGAGCCAATGTTTCTTTTACCCGCACTGTTACCAAGGGAGATCAGACATTAATATCAGAAACCTGGCGCACTTCTTACCGGCCATGGCAGGCGGTTTACATGGTGGGGACAAAAGACTAGCCGGTTATAATATTTATAGTTATTATAATTGTTGTAGCTGTGAGTTTTTTAAGATGCGCAGGTCGCAAAGAATCTATAATACTAATCATGAGATTTTTTATTGCTCTCGAAATTCCTGCCGAAAGCCGGCGCCAGCTGGAAGCAGTGCAGGAAGGAATTAAAAGGATTATCCCCTATATCCGCCCGACCAATCCGGAGAAACTGCACCTTACGATCGCCTTTATTGGTGAACAATCTGAGCAGATGCGCGAACAGTTAGTGGAAGTCATCAAGGAGGCTGTATGGGATATCCCTCCCTTTGCCGTTACACCGGCCTATATTGACGGTTTTCCCTCACTTCACCATGCTCACACTCTTTGGGTGGGAGTCAAAGGTGATATCGATAAATTATTTGTGGTGCGGGAGCGGATCAAAGACGGCCTGATCAGGATGGGGCTTGAAGTGGACGACCGCCGATACATCCCTCATATCGCCGTCGGAAAAGCCGGAAAATTAAAGTTGCTGCCCTTTCAGGAAACGGAGCTTGAAAAAATAACCGCCGGCCGGTTTGATTCGATTCCGGTAACTTGCATCAAATTATTTGAGTCCATCCCCGAGGAAGGATTTCACCGTCATAATACCCTGGCCGAGGTGCCTTTGCTATCAGAAGATATTTAAGTCAGTTTACTGCGGTCTAAAAAGTAGACTTCTTTCTTATAGCGTTCATCGGTGAACATAAATTCTGCCTTGCCTTCAATAATTGCTCCGTAGTCACGACAATCACGGCATAGAGAGTCGTCGTGGGAGCAAATCCAACTGTTTTCCAAACGGGCTTTTTTAACTTCCCGCGCTTTGCCCAGCAGCCAGCTGAAAGTCTGCCCGGAATCTTGTAGCACTACCTCTGAAGGCGAGGATTGGCGGTCCAAATACCAAAAACTGGCTTTTTTTACTGGGCGCTGATAATAGTTTTCTGCCATCAGGGCATAGAGATAAAGCTGAATCGGACCATCTTCATCCTTGGTGCCGGTTTTGAAATCAATCACATGCAGACTACCGCCGGACAGCGCTTCCACATAGTCCATATTGCCGGTAAATATCAGGTTATCTTCTATGGTAAATTTCGGGAAGTTTGTTGCTGGCATACTGTGGCCCAACACATCCTTGTTGGCCAGAAAATTTTCCAGCATGGAAAGGCCTCTTTTGCCAAAACCGGCTTCTTCCTCCACGCTGGTAAAACCGCCCCGTTTACCGCGGTATTTTCCCCAGAAGTTGCGAAACTGTTCAATAGTCTGTTTTCCGGTAGGTTTTTCCGAACGCGTCTGGTACCAGTGTATGGTGTCATGCACCAGGCTGCCGAGCGTTAAATAAGGTGAAGCCAGCTGAATCCGGTAGCTGTGCAACGGGTCCCGGTAAACGTTTTTTAGAAAATAAGCTTTCGGGCAGTCTTGGAAATCCGCGAGGGCGGAGTAAGAGATGAAAGTAGCATCCCTCACAAAACCGGTCGGGCGATAAAAAATCTCCGGCCGAGTACCGGGTAAAATTACCTGCTTACTGTCATCGGTCATATTTTTAACCTACAACTTAGGCAGCTGTCTCTGCAATAGGCGGGATTACATTTTTTGGTAAAATATCTCCATGGGTAACCCGAAGATAATATTGGGAATTGAGAGCAGTTGTGATGAAACAGCGGCTGCCGTAGTGCAAAGATGCACAGTTGGAGTAAAAATATTATCCAATGTTGTGGCCACATCACTATCCCTGCAGGCTAAATTTGGCGGCATAATTCCAGAACAGGCAGCCAGGGAACAGCTGAAATCAATTATCCCGGTGATCGGAGAAGCCATAGACAAGGCGCAAATAACAAGTAACGAGTTAGATGCTGTGGCTGTTACCCGAGGACCGGGACTGATCGGCAGCTTACTAGTCGGGGTAGAAACTGCCAAAACTCTCACTTTGTTGTGGAATAAACCGTTGGTGCCAGTGAACCACTTAATCGGTCATTTTTATGCAAACTGGATTTATAACCCCTTACCTTCTTTCCCCGCCATTGGCCTTCTGGTATCCGGCGGCCATACCGATCTGATCATTTTTAAAAACCATGGAGTTTACCAGTACCTGGGCGGCACCCGTGACGATGCCGCGGGTGAGTGTTTTGACAAAACTGCCCGCTTGCTTGGCTTACCTTATCCGGGTGGCCCAGCAATCTCCAAGCTGGCAGCAACAGGCAGCCCGGATAAATTTATTCTGCCAAAGCCGATGATTAACTCACCCGATCTAGATTTTTCTTTCTCAGGCCTCAAAACAGCCGTCGCCAGCCTGGCGGAAAACTTAAAAAGCAAAACCGGGAGTCTCAACCCAAAAACTCAAGCTGATCTGGCTGCCGCAATTGAGGAGGCTATTGTTGATGTTTTAGTAGAAAAGACGCTTCGGGCAGCCCGAGATTATAACGTTGAGCAAGTTTTAGTTGCCGGCGGGGTTGCCGCCAACCAAAAGCTTTCTCAAACTCTCCGGCAACGGGCAGCGACAGAGCTTCCGCACATGGGAGTTTTAATCCCTCCCCCGCCACTTTGTACCGACAATGCCGCTTACATCGCTATCGCTGCTCTCTACAATTTCCGGCCGGTCAATCCACTGTCAGTTCATGCTGATCCGTCTCTATCACTAAGGCATTGACAATTCCAAGCCCAAAAAACTAATATCTTCCTAATCTGGATATGATAGATG
>JAJYIE010000035.1 GCA_021790255.1 bacterium
TCCAAAACATCTTGCAACTGTAAAGTTTTATCGCGTAAAGCCCGGGCTTCCCCGACTTGACCGGTGACTTCGGAGAGTTTGGCTATCCGTTCCTGCCGGACCTGTTCCCGCAGTTTTTGCCGGTTGTCGATTTCCATCAGTTGACTTTCGTATTTGTCTAACTCCGTTAGACTACTCTGTTCCTTGTCGATTTGCTTTTGACGAGACCCCAAAATATTTTTCAGTTCGGTGATGGTAGTTGATTGAGCCTTGACCGCCGTTTCCGCTTCCTGCAGACGGGCGTATAAACTTTCGTATTTACCTAAGTCTTCGACTTGGGCGAAGATCTCACGGTAGTCTTTGGTTTCTTCTTCCAACTGTTTGATCGCCACGTCTTTTTTGTCTGCCGCAGTTTGTTCCGGTAAAATTTTCGCTTTGTATATTTCAATGGTGGATTTTTTCTCGGTAATCAGTGCCTCATTTTCTTTGATTACTGCGCTATTTTTGCTGACAATCTCTTTATTCTTAGCTTTGCCGATGGTTTGACCACAAGTCGGACAGGTATCGGCATGGTTTTTGAGATGATCGATTTCTTTTTGAAAACGCTCATTTTCGGTTTGTAACCGTTCAATTTCCACCTGCAGTTTGCCGATGGCTTGGGTTCGTCCTTCTTCCCGAGCGGTAATAATCTTTTGTAACGCTACATGTTCGTCTTTAACTTTGATTAGCTCACTGCGTTTGATATTTAAGGCTTTTTCTTCCTCGCGGACTTTTTGTAATTTGTGGTAATTTTCGGTGATTAGCTCTTTTTGACTGAGAATTTGTTGGTATTTTTCCTGCGCGCTTTCAGCCTCGGTAATTTTGATTTTTAACCCAGATAACTCCTTAAGGGCAGTTTCCACCCGTTGCTTTGATTCCTGAAGTGATTGCAGCTTGGTCGATACTGCTTGTTTTTCCAGTTCAATGCCTTTGATTTCCAACTCAACCTCCGCCACTTGCTGCTTGAGTGATTTTTCCTGCTCTTGCGCTTCAGTTAAAGCTTTTTCCCGCTCATCTTTTTGTGATAACTCAGATTCGATTTCTATTAATTGAACATCCTTAAGCTGAATTTGCGACTGAGCCTCTTTTGATCTTTCCTTAGCTTTTTCTTCCAGCTCGTCATAATGTGATAATCCCAAAATATCTGCCAGAATCCGCTTGCGGTCAGTGGGGCCTTTGGTGGTAAACTCGTCAGCGTGGCCCTGTCTGATAAAGGCGGAGTTGGTAAAGGTTTCATATGTTAAATGCAGGGTGTCGATAATTTTTTGCTGGGTGGCTTTAATTGTCCCTTCGGTTAAATTATGTGCTTGCGGTGAGTTTGCAGAACCGGAAAACATCTCCAGGGCGGTTGAGCCACCGCTTTTTAGAACCCGCTTCCGCCTGACAGTGAACTGGTGGCCATCTAGGTCAAAGGAAAATTCAACTGACATCTCCGTTTGTCCTAATCTGACGAGCTGGTCTGCTGAATCGCCGAGTCTTGATGCTCCCCACAGGCACCAGGTTATCGAATCCAGCAGGGAAGATTTGCCGGCCCCGTTTTGGCCGGAGATGGCGGCCAGATGAAACTTGGTAAAATTCAGCTCAGGAACGCCTTCACCGTAAGAGGTAAAGTTTAATAGGCTTAATTTAACCGGAACCATATTTTCTTAGTCTAATATCTTGGTAGCATATTTTTCCAGCTCTTTCATTTTAGCGGGCGGATAATTTTTGCTTTCAAAATATTTTTGCAAAGCCTCAATGGGAGTGAGTCGCTCGACTTCTTCCTGGCCGTCTAAAAGCTGACGCTGCAAACGTTCGACATTGCGGGAGATACCGGCAATAAAATTGGCGCCGGATAAAGCCTTTTTGATTTTATCCATTTCCAGTTCCCGCTCACACTGCGCAGGAATATTTATGATCACCCGGACGATAGCGTCGGTTAAATTGTGTTTGCCGATTTCTTTAATAACGGTGGCAGTGGGATTGGAGTCGTCGGCCTGTAGATCAATAGTGATAGCGACAAATGGCCGGGCAGGGGTGCGGATGAACTGGCATGCGGTCGGTTGGGGTGATTTGGGAGATTGGGGAATATCGACAATGACAAAGCCCTTTTCTTCCTTGGCTTCCCCAAAGTCAATTCGCTCAGGCGAACCGCAGTAAACCACCTGTGGATTGGATGACAACTCCTGGTATTTATGGATGTGTCCCAAGGCAACATATGAGAGCCGGCGGTCAGTCAGAAGGGTAATGGGCACGGTAACCTCATTGGCAATAGCCAAACCTTTTTCCGAACCCATTTGCGCTCCCGCCACTTCCAAATGTCCGACTAAAACCGCTGGCTCTTTAGGGTTAATTTTTTCATACATAGATAAAAGCTTGTCGCCGATGCTCTTAAAATCTTCTTTGTGCAGCCAGGGGGCGGTCAAAACCTGCAAATTACCGGATTTGGTGGGGATGTTTAAAAACTCCGGTTTACGGGAGACCCAGACGTTGTCAATTTCCAGGGCCGAATAAATATCTAAAGTGTTGGCCTTGCCTTCAGCATTGGGGGTATCGTGGTTGCCGACTACCATCACCACCGGAATGCCGGCTTTGGCAATCCGCTTAATCTGCTCCCCGAAACCGCGCTGCTGGGTAGGTGAGGGGTCACGGGTTTTATAGGCGTCGCCGGCAAAAATAAACGCGTCAACCTTTTCCCGGAGAGCGCAGTCGGCGATAAAATCAAGAATTTTGAAAAAATCCACCAACCGCGACTCCAGTCCTGTCTCCGGATCAAACTTGGAGTAGTTGGTCGTGCCGATGTGCAGATCGGCGGTATGGAGGAGCTTCATCGCAGAGATTATATATCATTGGCAACGGTTGGAAAATAGTTGAGGAAACTGCCTTAGCCATTTAATGATTTCCTGAATAATACCCACCAAAAACGGCGGCCAAATGTTTGGCCGTTAAACTCAACCTGCCGGGGAATCAGCTTGGTATGCTCGGCTTTTAGAGGGGCATAGAGTTGTAGCAGTTCTCCTAATGTGAAAGTTCGTTCGATAAGGCCGTCCTGGGGAAGAATATAGGTGTATTTTTCCGGGTGGGGGTGATCTTCCAGGAGTTGTTTCGCCTGATCATCGGTACTTCGGTCTAGGGTATAGGTCAAGAAAATGCCGCCCGGCTTTAAAGTCCTGGCAACTTCCCGGCGGAAGTGTTTGAGATCTTCAGGCGCAAGCAGGTGGGCGGCGTTAATTTCTAAAGTATAGTCGAAGTGGTTATCGGGAAATCTCCAGGGTTTTCGAAGATCCATAACTTTATAATTAACGCTTAAGTCTTGTTTCTTTGCCCTCCCCCGGGCTTTTCTGATAGCAGTTTGGGAAAAATCGACCCCAGTGACTGAAAACCCGTGCTGAGCCAACCAGTTGGCATTGCGGCCGGTGCCGCAGCCCACTTCCAGCAAGAGATTGCCGGACAGAAAACCCTGGGTTTCCAGATAAGTAACAAGTTTTTCTGCGGCTATACCTGGTTTATCGGAGTGCAGGTTGGCAAAGCCTTTCTTTCGCGACCGGAAATGACTATTCCACCACTCAGCTTCCCGTGACATGAAGGGAATTATACACCCAAACCCATGGGGATGGGGTACTGGAACGCTACTCTCTGTTTAATAGCGGGCTGCAGGATTACTATTGGCAGTACGTTAACAACGGCCTAAAACTTGCTCAGCTGCGGTTCTACCAAATTAGTACAAATGTGAATTGGTTACCAAGCTGATTTGGTAAGCTCTGCTTATCAGATTTCTACCAATGTAAACTAGGGGGAGCAGGTAATGATCTGAGGGCATCGGGGTTTCCCGGTGCCCTATTTTTTTGGAGCAGCCAACTTCAACCGGGCCCTTTGGTATAATAATAAAAAATATGAACGAGCGTGATGAAGGAGTGATTGCTGTTTTGGCAGCCATTTTTGTTCTTTTTGCGGCAATTTTGAGCCCGATGACATCAGTTGCGCTTTCGGTGATATTCTTACTGACGCTCGGTCTTTACCGCCTCGTTAATTTGAAAAAGAGAAGGAAGAGTGCAGGCCGGCGGGCAGGGCACATTAGCTGATTTCTTACTCACTCAGTAGACTCTTCTAACCATTGTCTGCCATTTTTCTTACAAATTACTGAACCGATTCTTAAAGGGGGCGAGTACCATGAAAAGGTTTCTAAAAGGTGAGAAAGGGGGTGGAAGAATGAATTTACTATCCTGGGCAGTGTTAGGATTGATCGTAGGAATAATCGCCAACATGATTGATCCCCGGCCCGCCTATGGTGGCTGGTTAGGTTCGGTAATCTTTGGTATTGTCGGTGCGGTAGCAGGAGGATGGATCGGCGACCTGATCTTTGGCGTGGGGGTTACCGGTTTTAATCTTTCCTCTTTTATTGTTGCAGTAATCGGGTCGCTGGTGGTATTATGGGTGGCCAGGGCTTTCCGGCGGACAGCTTAATAAATTTTTACACCTGGTAGAGATTAAATTCACCGATTTTGGCAAACGGTTGCCAGCTTTGAAAATGATAACGCTGGGTAATTATTATAGCGCCCTTTTTTAATTCGGCATATAGCTTGTTTTCCAGCCGGACAACAGCAGGTTTGAGCAGAAAGATATAAACCACGTCAGCATCAGTATATTTTCGGCTGAATATGTTGCCGTGAATAAATGCTGCTTTCGTAAGACGCAGCTTTTTTGCTTTGTATTTTGAGTAAATTACCCGCAGGAGCGACTGCTCAATACCTGTGGCTTGTGCTCCCATGCGGGCGGCTACATACACCACGCGTCCGTCTCCTGAGCCCAACTCGTAAAATTTCTTTCCCTTTTTAACCTTTGCTTTAGCCAGTGTTTTTTCAATAAGCTCCATTTGGGTGGGGATGTATGGGGCATCGCTTCCGGCAAACCATGACAAGGCTAAAAGGCAGCATAAAACCAGAAACAACGGAAGAACAAATTCTTGAATCATTCTAATTTTTCTTTACGGCCTTGAGCAGAGCCAGCTTGACCGGTTGACTCCGGTCAATCATATAAAAAGCATAGTAAAGCAGGGAGTTTTGCACAAGGTCGAAACTGCCAAGATATTCTACTGATTTCCCGCCCAGGCCAGCCTTAAACCGGGTAAAACCATAATATGGATCATTTTCCCCGGCCGAAGGGTCAGCGGCTCCCCACAGGTCAAATGTTTTAAGGCCCATTCTTTTCCCGAGCTTAACTGCTTCCCAGGCGGCCATCACCGGAGCCATGACATTACGATATTCTACGGATGAGCCGCCGTAGGGGTAATAAAGAGTATCCTTAAAATTGACCAGCATCCAGGCATTTAAAGGCAAGCGTTTTTTCTCTCTGGGAGGTGCGTAGAAGGCGATTAAAAGCCGGGCCATTTTTTGACCTTTGAGCGCCTGCCAGACTTGCCGGTGGTAGTTTTCATTATGGCCTAAATACCCCTGCCTTTGGGTGGTTTCAAAATAAAGCTTAAGGTAGATCTGCAGGGCATCCTCATCTGTCCTTTCTTCAACCACTACCCCATGTTTTTGGGCAACTTTAATGTTGTAACGGGTTTTCGGGTGCATGTTTTTTAAAAGCTCATCCTCCGGTTTGGTCAAATCAAGCAGGAAGTTAAACCGTGTAAAAAGCGGCCTTGGAGAAACTTTTAAACGCGGATCAATTCGGCCCTTTTCCGAGCTTAAAATATTGGGCTCTATTTTGATGAAAGCGCAATGCTCCTCTTGGGCGATTTTTGAAACGGCATCGATAAGCTCTTTGTCTGGCAGAGGACCCTTGGCAAAGTAGCCTACGAAGTAGGGAGTAAAAGGAATTGGGTGAAATGTTATCTGAAAAGCCCGGGCGAGCTCACCATTTTTATAAAGGCCGAAGCGTTTGACTTTTCCTCCCAGGCTGCGGCGAAACTCTCCCCATTCCCATGATTGCATCAGGTGAGTAACCAGCCTGTTATATTGAGCTTTTTGGTTATCGGTAATTTCACGCAGATCCATCTGATTTGAAGTAATTATACCTTAACAAGCGAAAGATTTGTCTAAAAATGATACACCTGAAAATTTTATGCCTGAGCCCAGCGGTTTACTCAACAAATTGTGAGGAAGAATAATTGAAAGAAAGAAGCATTTGTGGTAAACTCTGAGCCAGAAAAAGATAACTGCTTTTTGGAAAAACCGCGATGGATTCAAGGACAAGGTCGATTATTATAGGTATCGCTGCCCTGTTTATTTTAGCAATTCTTTTTGGCATAATTTTTTATTTTAACTGGCTTTCATCCAAACCCAGCCAGCCAACGCTGCCGCAGCTAAGCAGCACCCCCGGACCGCAGGTATTACCCACTCCGGTGTCGGCAAGTGCCACCACTACTCAGACGAAAATATATGCCGGGCAGGGGTTTGAGTTTGATTATCCGGCTAACTGGGGGCTTTTGACTTGCCAGGGCAATCAAAATATCGAATTT
>JAJYIE010000036.1 GCA_021790255.1 bacterium
CATGAGGCTAATGTAATCTTTCCGGGAAAACTTGGGAAGAGCGTAGATTAACTTGTTAAAATCACTTGGCAATTTTCTGCGTTTGTCTCAAATGTGTTTGATCTTTTTCATCTTAAAACCCCTTTACCCAAAATTCCCTCAACGGCAGCTTTTAGTTTATCGTCTACATTCACTCCGAAAGGCAGCTCCATCCTCTTTAAATCATTGCCTCCGTTAGGCAAAAGAAGGGCTACTTTCACTTTCCCGGGATTCGCCCGCAGCGCCCTGTTAACCTTTTGTAAAATTTCCACTCCGCTGCCCTTAGGGACCATGATCTCTAGATGCTTCTCCGATTTCACAAAAGAGCCAGCGGCGGGACGCTCAAAGGTGAACCGGCTGCCTCCTGTAAAAGGCGAGGGCAGCTCTAAACTTACTCCCTTCTCAGGATCAAACAGCTCTACCCGATCGATCACCAGTGACATCTGGTCTTCTCTTTTATCAATCTTGCTGACAGTAATCACAACCCGGTCTTTTTCTAAAATATCCTTAGCCTCCTCAAAAGTTTTCGGGAAAACCACCGCTTCCGTTTCCGTCAGCCCGTCCGACAGCCTGATAAAGGCCATCTCCGCTTGTGTTTTTTTGGTAATCACCCTTTTAACTTCCGTGATTACTCCGCCGATAAGAGTTTTAGTCCCAACCATCTCTTCTCCGAGATCGCTTATCTTATAAGGACAAAAGCTTCCGAGCTGGTTAATCAGCTTTAAAAACGGCGGCTCATGTAGATAAAATCCGAGCAACTCTTTCTCAAACTGCAACATTTGGTCCAAGCTCATCTCTTCTACCTCAGGCAGCCTAACATTAAACGTTTCCGCTACTTCATCTTCCCCAAATAGCCCCACTTGCCCGCTTAAGTTTTTTTTGCTCAGCTGGTGAGCTTTTTCCAAAGCCAAATCCAAAGCCAGAAGTTGAGCTGCCCGGGAACCCAACCTGTCCATTGCTCCGGCTTTAATTAAACTTTCCAAAGTTTTACGGTTGACCAGCCTGGTATCTACCCAGCCGCACAAATCACCCAGCGATTTAAACTCACCCTGGCCGCGGGCTTTAAGGACTGATTCAATGGCTGAAATACCGACATTTTTAATAGCAGAGAGCCCAAAGCGGATGCCCTGCTTATAAGTTTGTCCATCCGTTTCTCCGATTTGCCTCTCCAATTCCCGCTCAGATAATCCGGTAATATCCTCAACAGTAAAGCCGACTCCGGATTTGTTGACATCCGGCGGCAAAGCCACGATTCCCATCCGTTTGCACTCTTCCATCGCCGCAGCGATTTTATCGGGGTCACCATACTCCGCCGTCATCACCGCCGCCATAAATTCTACCGGGTAATTGGCTTTCATGTATGCAGTTTGATAAGATATCATTGCATAGGAAGCACTGTGGGCTTTATTGAACCCATAAGCCGCAAATTTCTCGATTGCCGCAAATAACTCTTCCGCTTTATTTTGTTTCATACCATTGGCGACACAGCCTGTAATAAAATGCTCCTTTTCTTTAGCCATCTCCTCCGGTTTTTTTTTGCCCATCGCTTTGCGGAACTTATCCGCTTCTGCCCAGTCATACCCGGCCAGATTAATCGTGGTAAACAATACATCTTCCTGGTAAACCAGAAGTCCTCGTGATCTTTCCATATAAGCCTTCATTCGGGGATCAAAATACGAGACCTTACTCGGGTCGTGCTTGCGGGCGATATAATCCGGAATGCTTGCCAGGGGACCGGGCCGATACAGGGCAATCATTGCTGAGATGTCAAAAATATTAGTTGGTTTAAGCTCCATTAAATATCTGGTCATACCGCTGCCTTCCAGCTGAAATAAACCCATGGTTTCACCTCTGCCCAGCAGCTCATATGTCTTCTTGTCGTCAAGGGGAATCTTTAAAAGGTCTACCTTAATATCCCTGTTTGCCTTGACCATTTCCACAGCCTTGCCCAAGATGGACAGATTGCGGATACCCAAAAGGTCAAGTTTAATAAGTCCCACACCCTCATATTCTTCGCTGACTGAGAACATATCGTACTGAGTAATAATTCTTTCCCCGTGGGCCTCTCTTTGCAGAGGGGTGTAGTCCATCATTTCCGTAGGGGAAATTACCAACCCCGCTGCATGAACGGAGGCCTGACGCACCGTGGTTTCCAGTTTTTTAGCCAGATCAACCAGTTTCTTGACCTGCGGGTCATTTTTATAAAGTTCAGTCAGCTCTACTACCTCCCGCAGGGCGTCATCTAAAGTCTGGTGAAAACCCTGGCGGGGGGGAGGAATCAGTTTGGCAATCTTATCTACCTCACCATAAGGCATCCCCAAAACGCGCCCGACATCCCGGATAGCCGCCCGGCCCATCATCGTTCCGAAGGTAATAATTTGGGCTACCTTATCCTCACCGTATCTCTCGGTAATATACTTAATAACATCATCCCTCCGGTCGTCAGCAATATCAGAATCAATATCAGGCAGTTTCGGACGCAAGGGGTTTAGGAAACGCTCAAATGGGATTAAGTTTTCAACCGGATCAGTATTGGTAATTCCCAGGCTGTATAAAACCAGCGATCCGGCAGCTGAACCACGGGTGTTGGTAATTATGCCCCGACTGTGAGCCCAATGGATAAAGTCGTTAACAATTAAAATATACGTCACAAACTTTTTATCTTCGATGACCTGTAATTCATACTCTAATCTTTCCTGATACTCTTTCGTCGGGTCAGGAAACTTTTCCTTAAAACCTTCATGAGCCAATTTTTTCAGATAATCAATATCATCTAAATTGTCAGGAATTTCGAAAATCGGAAAGATCGGTTTGCCAAGTTTTAACTCCAGGTCAATCAGGTCAGCAATTTTTAAAGAGGTCTTCTGGGCAGCTGGCAAATCACGGAAAAGCTCACCCATCTCCTCAGGGGATTTTATATAGAGGTTTGGCGTATCAACCATCCTGAGGCGGTCAATATCTTTAATAAACTTTCCGGTCTGCACACAAAGCAGGGCATCCTGGGCCTGGGCATCGTCCTTTTTGATGTAGTGGTAATCATTTGTTGCCACAATCGGAACCCCGATCTTTGGGCTTAAGTTTTTCACAATCCTCCACCAATCATTCTGGAAGACAACCATTTCTTCCAGCTCCCGTTTCACTTTCGGATCAAGATCCGCCGTTTTTACTATCCTCTCGTATTCGTGATTTTGCAGTTCCAGGAAATAATTCCCATCGCCGAAAATTTCCAGGTATGTTTTTACCACTTCCTCAGCATCTTTCTCCTTGCCGTCACGAATAGCCTTGGCAAACTCCCCACCAGGACATCCCGAAAGAGCAATTATCCCCTCGTGGTACTCCCGCAACAGCTCCCGGTCCACCCGGGGGCGGTAATAATACCCTTCCAGGTGGGCAATGGTGACCAGCTTCATCAGGTTTTTGTACCCCTGGTAGTTTTTAGCGAGAAGTGTCAGATGGAAAGGCTCCGTATCAATTTTACCTTCTTTATCTTTATGCGAGCGTTTGGCCACATAGGCCTCGCAACCGATAATTGGTTTTACACCTTCGGCCACACATGCTTTGTAAAACTCGATCGCGCCGTACATAACACCGTGGTCGGTCATAGCAACAGCCGGCATGTCCATCTCTTTGACTGCCTTGACCAACTTGCTGATTTTGGATAAACCGTCCAGGAGAGAATATTCAGTGTGTCCGTGCAGGTGAACAAAGTTTGACATGATGAAAGTAACGGGGCAAGGTAGTTACGTAAACTATTTTAACAGCATTTGTGGTTAAAGTTTCAAGTAGGTAAATTACTATTTGCTAAGAAGTTTCTTAAGCACCTTAAGCGCCAAACCGGCATTGGCTTTACCCCCCGACCTACGCATCACACCGCCGATTAAAGCCTGAATCGCTGCCTCCTTGCCGTTTTTATAGTCTTCAGTGGATTTTTGATTTTCAGTAATCACCTCCTCGGCCCATTGTCTGATTTGTTCTTCGTCTTCTATCCTACCAGCTTGTTCTTCTTTAATTTCTGCTACCAGTTTCTCAGGTTCATACTTATCTAAATCACGCCTTCTGATTCCGGTATATTTCCTCGCTACCACACTAGCCGAAATATTTTTTTGAAATGCTATTTGCAGTGTTTTTTCAAAGTGCTCAGAATACTCTCTGTCTTCTGATAAAACCCTACTCAGCTCTCCCGACAAACCATAACCGGCAAATCTTTTTTCTTTGACCCACGGCATTTCGGGTATTTTATTCTTAATTATTAATTCTTCACTCTTCATTCGAAGTTCCGGTAAATCTGGATCAGGGAAATAACGGTAGTCACGTGCTTCCTCTTTACTCCGCTGAAGGTAGGTCATTTTTTTATCTTCATTCCAGCCGCGGGTTTCCTGGCTTAATTTTTCACCAGCTTCCAAGGCTTTAATTTGTCGGTCAATTTCATATTGAATCGCTGC
Organism: bacterium; assembly: GCA_021790255.1. GTDB lineage: Bacteria > Patescibacteriota > Microgenomatia > Daviesbacterales > UBA10151 > JAJYIE01. The sequence goes on from JAJYIE010000036.1 coordinate 4,461, forward strand.
CTTCATAAACCTAAAAGAATTAATATTCTTCAGTTCCACACGGTAATTTGGCAGCTTCGTCTGGCTAGCAGGCCGGATTGAAACATTCGCCTCCAACCGCATATCGCCCTGCTCCATGTCGGCATTGGAAACCCCCAAATAACGGAAAATTTGCTGGAGCTTTTTGGCATACTCCACTACCGCTTCCACATCGTGGAAATCCGGCTCGGTAACGATTTCCACAAGAGGCACCCCCGAACGGTTAAAGTCAATGGCTGTCGAACCTTTTAAGTGCGTTAATTTCCCGGTGTCTTCCTCCTGATGCACCCGATTGATTCTAATCCTCCTCATTCCTTCTGATCCTTCTACATCCAACCAGCCATCCACACAAAGCGGCCATCTGTATTGAGAAATTTGATATCCTTTGGGAAGGTCAGGATAAAAATAATTTTTTCTCTCAAAACGCGACAATTCGGCTACCTGACAATTCAGAGCAAGGCCAATTTTTATACAACTTTTCAATGCTTCCTCATTGGCAAAAGGCACCGCCCCCGGCAACCCCAAACAAACCGGGCAGGTGTGAGTGTTGGGTGCCTGTCCGAAATAATCGGTGCTGCACCGGCAAAACATCTTGGATTTGGCGTTTAACTCCACGTGCACTTCCAATCCCACTACCAGCTCATACTGCTGATTCACAATCCCGGTTTCTCCTTTCGCCAATCAGTTGCCTGCTCATAAATTTCCCCGACATTTAAAATCGTCTCCTCATCCATATATTTGCCAAGAATTTGCAATCCCACCGGAAGCCCTTCACTAAATCCGCAGGGCACAGACAAGCTGGGAATACCGGCTAAGCTGGCCGGAATGGTGTAAGCATCAGACAAATACATCTTCAACGGGTCATTGACTTTCTCTCCTAAATTCCAGGCCACTGTTGGTGAAACCGGTCCAGTGATCACATCGCATTTTTCAAAGGCTTTTTCAAAGTCTTGTCTGATTAAAGTACGTACACTGGCAGCTTTAGCAAAGTAATCGTCATAATATCCGGAAGACAGGGCGAAAGTTCCCAGCATAATCCGCCGTTTCGGTTCAGCACCAAACTTTTCCCGGGGACCACCATATCTAATTCCGTCAAAACGGGCTAAGTTAGATGAAACCTCAGAAGGCATGATAATGTAATATGTTGCCACCCCGTACTGTGTATGCGGCAGGCTGACTTCAACAAGCTGTGCTCCCAGCTCCTCCAGCTTTTTCAATGCTGCCCGGACAATAATATCCACTCCTTCATCCAAACCAGCACCAAAATATTCCTTCGGAATTCCCACTTTTAGCCCTTTTAAGGATTGCCGCGTCGGGTCTTGTGACCTTCCTCGCAATGACGTCATTGCGAGACCACGAAGTGGCGAAGCAATCTTGCTGACGAATGGTTCGCTTATGCAATTTGAATCATGGCTATCTCCTCCGCTGATCCATTCCAAAACTTTTCTGGCATCTGCCACTGATTTAGTAATCGGCCCAATCTGGTCAAGCGATGAAGCCATGAGATCGGA
>JAJYIE010000037.1 GCA_021790255.1 bacterium
GACTAATTACTGCAACACCAAAAGGTTGCACTTTGCCCTAAATTTTGTTACACCTGAGAAGTATTTAGTGTCCCACATCTAATTACCTCGTACGTCTTATGTCCTGGATCAGTACTTTTGAGACAACCCTCCTTTCTTTAAGTACTAATCTAGGACACCTGGTTGTGCTTTTTTGAACTTTCCGGTATGATAATTTCATGTCCATCCTTATCAACTGGCTCATCAGTGCTTTAGTAATTATCAGCGCTGCTTATTTTTTAAGAGGGGTGCATGTGGCCAGTTTTACTACTGCACTGGTTGCAGCTTTAGTACTGGGGATTATTAACGCTGTCATCAAACCGGTTTTAATTATTCTGACCCTACCGATTAATATTGTCACTTTAGGGCTTTTTACTTTTGTTATAAACGCCGTTCTTATAATGCTGACCAGCTTGCTTGTTCCGGGGTTTAAAGTAGATAATTTCTTTTCTGCCCTGCTTTTCGGGCTTCTGATGTCATTTATAAATTTCTTTCTCCACTTTCTGAAGGGTTAAAAGTTAGTTTGTGCCAATTTACTTATCCCTTGGTGTTTTTTCCGCGGGTCTTTTATCGGTGGCTTGCCTCTTTTATCAACAGTGATCATACTTTTACTACCAGATCTTCTGCAATTATCTCCTCAATAATTTCTTCTTTTTTGCTAACTTCTCCGCCTTTGCGCTGTATCTTGGATAAGACCATTTTTCCCCTATTTTTCTGAGGGTTGACTGTTTTAACCATTTGCCTACTTCTTTTTTCTAAGTATTGGCAAACCGGTTCGCTGGTTTTCAACAACTTCAAAACCATCCGGCAATTCATCAACCGCATCATGGCCTTCTGCTTTGGCAAAATAATAAATAATCTGAGTGCGGCCGCTTCGCAGTCCAACTTCTTTGGAGTGTAAGTAGTAAGCGGTACCCTTCGAGTTTGTATGCTTGTAAGCCATCCTGCCTCCTTTCTTTAAAACTCATCCCTTGTAACCTCGCCTAAATTCTCAGGCGCCTCAAACCTGGCGCAAAGTCTTCGACAGTACCAACAACAACAGTGCCCCGGCCAGAGAAACCACGAGCGAGGAGATGTTGAAACGGCTGACCGTAGTACCGAAAACTAGATCACCCAGAAGTCCCCCTAAAACAGCTCCCAATATTCCCAAAATCACTGTGCCCAACAACCCGTCAGATGATGGCCGGGGATCCAAAATATTTACCACAATTCCGACAATCAACCCGAAAGCAACCCAGGTGAGAATACCCATAACCTTGTATTATCTTAAGCTTGATCGTTAAGATAAGAATAAAAAAAGCGTAATAATCCGGCAAGAAGATGCTCATCATTTAAAAATTTTGACAAAAGTTAAGTAAAAAGGCATTGTGATTTGTAAGAAAAATTGGTATAATTTGCCTCATGACTAGGACGATTCTCATTGTTGAAGACGATCTCGGCCTGCAAAAATACCTCAAAGAATTACTTCTCGACAATGGCTACTCTGTTCAGGCTGCCTCCGACGGTGCTCAAGCCTTAAACTCCATCCAAAAACTGCCTCCTGATCTTGTCCTTTTAGATCTGGGACTTCCTAATATGAGCGGGGAATCCGTCTGTATGGAAATACGCAAAAAATACCCCAGCGTCAGAGTAGTTATACTCACCGCCAAAGACGGTATCACAGACATTGTTGAAGGGCTGGACCTTGGGGCAGATGATTATATGACAAAGCCCTTTGTTGCTGATGAGCTGCTGGCCAGAATTAAAGCCCGTCTGCGTTACCAGGAAGGCAGCAACACCAAGCTGCAGGTGGGAGACTTGGAGCTTGACAACAGCACCCTGGAAGTAAAGCGTCAAGGGAAGTTGATTCAGTTGACTCCGCAGGAGTTTAAACTTCTTCAATATTTAATGAGCAATCAGGGGCGAATCCTGACCCGGGAGATGATTTTAAACCGGGTCTGGCTCTATTCCCCTGATATCGAGACCCGGGTGGTGGATGTTTATATGGGTTATCTGCGCAAAAAAATTGATCAGATCGCGCCGAAAAAACTTCTGCACTCAGTTCGCGGCTTCGGTTACATGATTAAAAATTAATGCGCCGGGGTTTGTACAGAGCAGCCCCCAACTTAGAATCCGGATTTTTATACCAGGCTTTTGTGTTGATAGGAATTTGGTGTGCCTCCAGCCTGCCACGGTTAAAATGTACTTGCAGTTTGTCACTTTTTCTTTTTGCCTTTTCCTTTTCTACTGTTTTAAGGTGCATATTCACAGTATTTAAAATCCGGCTGCGGGGATAACGTAAGACTTCTTCCAGCTGATAACGATGATATTTTTGAAACTCCTGGGTCAAAAATTCCGGGTGGTTAATATATCTTTCCTGAAGATCTTCCAAACTGAGCGGGATAAAATCTCCTGTCAAATTTACTCCCTCCCGAAATAATCGGAAGATTTCTTTTTCATACATACCGCGGGTCAGTGCAATGGTGTACGAAGTCCCCTGCATGTGGGTAAAATTCTCAAGGTTTGCTCCCACATCTATCACCATATTATTTGCCAGGGCAACTTGAGGGATATCTTCCGGACGTGCTTTTGCCTGATTATCCCTGCTGACTGCAGATTCTTGCAAAACGTTGACATCAGGAGCATTAGCCATTACCAATACATCATCATCCGCGGCCATTGTTCTCAACCACCGCCAGAGTATTTCTGCTGGCAGAAAGCCCGAAATATTCGGAAAACCTGGCACCTCCACTACCGCCGTTGACGGTGAATGATTAATCACCCGCTCACGGAAGCGTCTGACGCTACTGCGCATCAAATAAATTCCTCTTGCAAATTGGGTCTCGTTATACTTCCCATGCGGCACTTCAGGATCTATCAGCCATTCAACCTGCTCCAAAGTTACCGGATCCAAAACAGGAATTTTAGTGGCAGTTCGCAAAAAAGGGGAAAAAGTAGCAAACCCCAATTCGTTCCCCATTCTTAGGTTTGCCAGAAATTGGTTTAGCTCGGTTGTCGGATCGGATAACAAAGCGTCTACCTGGCCGGCTTCTGTTTCTTTTCCCAAACCAGACGGACCCATTACCAAAAGCACAATATTGCGTCCGACCTTTAGTCTTTCTTTAATTTGGGACTCATAAAACTCTTCAAAACCCGGCAAATTCTGCAGCACCTCAATATTCTTGACCCGCCGCAAATCCGATATCATCTCTATATCTTCATACGGACTCATATAACTGCCGGTTTTTAGCCAGTCACGTGCTGATTCTGTCATGTTCTTGCCCTCGGCAGGCGGATTTCCACTGTTGTGCCGAAATTAAGTTTTGAACGAAGCCGTATTGAACCATGATGTTCATCAATAATATTTTTTGAAAGGTACAAACCCAGTCCCATACCCTCCCGGTCAGGATCTCGGCCACGATAAAATCCTTCAAAAACCCGGGGTAAGTCTCTGCGTGAAATACCTGACCCTCGGTCTTCTATTTTTAAAATCAGAATACTTTTTAGACTGCTTAGGCCCACATGAATCTTGGTATTAGCCGGAGAAAACTTGCAGGCATTGTCCAAAATATTAATAACCACCTGTAATAACTTATTTTGGTCGGCAATTATCAGATCATGCCCCGGCCTTAAGCCGTCTTCCACTGCAAGCTGGTGATCAGAAAAAGAAAACTGAACATCCCGAGTTGCTTGTTCAACTATCTCTTTTAGGCTGCACTCTTTCCAAACATACTGGGATCGGCCAGCCCTGATACGGTTAATCTCCAGCAGGTCGTTTACCAGAAGATTCAGCCGTCCGCTTTCCCTGCACATCTCTCCAACCCACCGAGCTTCATTGCTGCCATGATCCTTAAATTTATTTTCCAAAAGCTGGGCATAGCCATAAATGGTCGTGATCGGAGTCCGCAGCTCGTGGGCAGCCATGGACATAAATAAATCCCGCATTTCCAGCGCCTCCACCATTTCATCGTGAAGTTGAACTTTACGAATACCCAAACTGGCCATCGCGCCGTAAAGTTGCAAAATATCCAGCTCTTTTTGGGTAAATAAGCAGTTTTCCCTTGCCCTGACTGCTAAAACCCCCACCGCTTTATTACGATAGGAAAGGGGGATAAAAATGACCGATCTGACCCCTTCTTTTTTGACAAAAGGATGCGTTTTGTATAAATTAGCCTGCTGAACTACAAAAGCTTGTTGTTTTTTAAAGCAGTTGTAGGCATAGCCCCTCTTTCTGATCGGCAAAGCATGGGTTGATGGTGACGAAGCGTAAATTTTGGACAGTCCGCTTTTTTCCCCCAAAAGGACCACCCCATCTTCACCCCCGATCAGCTTAACCGCTTCATCCACTACAATAGAGTAGGTTTCCTCGGTAGACAGGGGGACCAAAAATTTTAAACTTGATTTATAAATCCTGGCCAGGGTATTTTCTTCCATAAGCTTAAACCATTCAATCTTACCAAAATATTCCCCCTTTGCAACCGTTAAAATCTGCTGATACCTTGGCTCTTACACATTTATTACACAGATTAAGGAGAAGTCATTCCAATCTTTGAATGTCAGCGCCCAGACTAGTCAGTTTACTGATAACATCATCATATCCTCTCTCAATTAGTTCTGCCCTGTTAATCGTACTTTGCCCCCTGGCAGTCAAGGCGGCAAGCACCAAGGCCATTCCGGCTCTGATATCCGGAGTTTCTAAATTTCGGCCGTAAAGCCTGGTTGAGCCGTAAACTACCACTCGGTAAGGATCGGCAATGGTAATATTGGCTCCCATAGTAATAAGTTTGTCCACAAAAAACATCCGTGAATCATGAACCCAATCATGAAGCAGAGATATACCCCGTGACTGTGTGGCCAGAACAATCACCACACTCATTAAATCCGTGGGGAACCCCGGCCATACATTTGTTATAAGCTGACGAATGGCAACTAGATTCCTGGACGATATTTTAATTACCTGTTTGTTGGCTTTTATGGAAAGGCCCATCCTGACCATCGGCCAAATAATCGGGTCAAGATCTAAGCCGGAGCAGTTTTCTATTTCAATTTCTCCCCCGGTCACGGCAGCGGCAATGGCATAAGTCCCGAACTCGATATAGTCAGAATCAATAGTAAACTCTGCACCCTTTAAAACTTTCTTTCCTTTAACGGCCAGGGTAGAAGTTCCAATGCCTTCAATTTCTACTCCCATCTTAACCAGCATCTGGCAAAGGTTTACAACATGAGGTTCGGCAGCAGCGTTCCTGATAACAGTTTTTCCTTCCCTTCTTGCTGAAGCCATAATTAAATTTTCTGTTCCTGTCACCGTCACCATGTCAACAAAAATTCGCACTTCATCCTTCCCGTCAGACGTCTGCTTGACTTTATACTTTCTGTCATGGGTTTGAACCTTACACCCCAGTTGAGTAAACCCGTTCAAATGGCGGTCAATATCCCTGCGCCCAATGACATCGCCTCCCGGGTGAGTGAATTCAACTTTACCTATGCGGCCAATTAGAGCCCCGACCAGCAAAATCGAAGCCCGGAGTTTACTTACCAGATCTTGCGGTAAATCAGTCCGCCGAATTTTCGGGCTGGTAATTTTTATCCAATCCTCCCCTCTTTCCACCCGTGCCCCCACCCACTCCAGTAGTCGGGATAAAATATCAACATCAGAAATCCGCGGGACATTTCTTAGGGTAACCTCCTCCTCAGTTAAAAGCGCTGCAGCCATACACGGCAAAATTGCATTTTTGTTACCCGAAATCCGAATCCTACCGTGTAATTTGTTGCCGCCGGTAATAATATATTTAGCCATTTAAAAATTTGGGTAGGAAGACAAAACAAATTTAACACGCGCCAGAGCTTGCGTTTCACCCAAAATCTCAATACTTTCAAGGAGGGGAGGGGTAACAAGCTGCCCTGAAACGGCAATACGGATCAGCTGGAAAATGC
>JAJYIE010000038.1 GCA_021790255.1 bacterium
TTTTGATTCCCAAGATCGAGTTATTCGGGAAAGTATTTCAGGGTTTAATTCATTTGATATAACTGCCAATTATCAAGAATCTATGTCTGCCAAAGCCCCTGGAAGGCCTAAATTTAACCAGATGTGTGAGAAGCTGGAATCTGGTGAAGCTCAGTATATTATTTGTTGGCAACTTAATAGGCTAGCAAGAAACCCGGTAGACGGAGGCAGGATTATTTGGCTCGTCCAAAACTTCGGAGTCAAAATTATCACCCCATCTAAAACCTATGACGTAAATGACGTTCTTCTCATGTATGTGGAGTTTGCCATGTCCAACCAATTTATAAATGACCTTAAAAAGAGTTCTGCCAGGGGAGTAGAAGATAAACTTAGAACAGGAAATGCTCCAATATTGGCCCCTTTGGGCTATTTAAACGATGTAACCAAGAAACAAGGCTTAAGAGATATCATTGTTGACCCTAAAACGTTTGACTTGGTTAGAAAGATGTGGGACTTATTACTAACAGGCCACTATTCTCCTCAAAAAATTTGGTTTATGGCTACTTATGAGTGGGGATTAAGGCACCGAGACGGTAAACCATTTTCTCGGTCGAAGATCTACGAGCTTTTTACCAACATCTTTTATACAGGTAAATATTATATCTATGCAGGCGTAACTTATGACAATGGAGTGCACCAGTCGATGATTACCTTAGCTGAGTATGATCGAGCGCAAAAAATACTCGGGAGAAGAGGCAAACCAAGAATGGTTGGACACCAATTCTCTTATACAAAACTTATTAAGTGTGCTTGTGGGTCTGGTATTACTGCCCATGAGAGATATAGGAAAGTTTGTCCGGAATGCCATTATAAATATAATGCTCAAACGAACGATAATTGTCCTAAATGTAAGGCTCTAGCTCCGGAAAATACTTGGTATAGATGCTATTATCATTGTGCTAAAAAATATGACTCTCATTGTAAGCAACCTAGTATTGACGAGGATTCTTTGTACAGGCAGTTTGATGCTATTTTAAGCACCCTAACTATTCCCCAAGATTTTATTGATTGGACTATGGAAAGGTTAAGGGAACAGAACCAACAAGAGATTCAAAACAGGGGATCTATTAACAGGAATATCCAAGCCAGCTTGAATGCTGTGACTAGAAGACTAGACAACCTCCTAACTAAATACTTATGTGATGAGAATAGAAACGGTGAGCTTATAAGCGATATCGAGTATAAACAACAAAAAGAATTATTGCAGGCTGATAGGAAGCGATTTGAAGCAGAGCTTAAGGGTATGGGACAAAGCCAAGATAATTGGTTAGAGACTGCTGAAAAGGCCTTTAACTTTGCAGCCCATGCTAGGTATTGGTTAGAAAAAGGAACTTTAGAGGATAAAAGGACCATAGCTGCTGCTTTTGGTTTGAACCTGACTTTAGACAATCAAATATTGCGCTATGACTTGCTAAAACCCTTTGAGAGGATCAAGGAGGCTGCTAATATTATGAAAGAAGATGCTAAGAAGGTTAGAACCCAGAAAAAGACTGTTATAGCAGGCCAATCGTACTATTTTAATCCTCAAAATCCCGTTTGGGGTGACTGAGGAGAATTGAACTCCCGGCATCCGCTTCCACAGAGCGGCGCTCTACCACTGAGCTACAGTCACCAGACCATTGATATTTTACCTGATTTGTCTGTCTGGTTCCAGATTGAAATATTTAGTGGACAAAGGGAAGGAGGCGGAGCAACTCCGGCGGATCAGTCAGCATGGCTGACAAATCCGGATTTAAAGTACCGAAGTCCAGTTTATTTTCTCCTGACTGCACTTTCATGGTAATTTCTTTCGGCATATAAAATGGCTTTCGCAGGATAAATTTAAATGAGGAATCCGGCAGCAAATAACGTGCTTCCAAAGGCTGTGATCTGCCGGATGAACTAAGGTCGGCGGTGACAGTTGTATTTACATCAGGAGATTCGACAGAGAGAAAATACTGACCGCCGGGATCAATTTTCCAGCCTAAGTCGGCCTGGAGATCCAAAAGTACCGGAGGTTTGATATCGGATATAAACTCCAGGGGCGGCTGGTCAAATGGTTTATCCCCGGAAAAAAGCTGCAAAGTAACTTTTACTTTACCGTATTTGTTCGGTCTTAGAAAAATATTAAAGCTGGCATCATTTCTGGGCTGGACTTTTTCATCAGAAAAAGGTTGAATTTTTTCAATCCCCATGTCCTCTTTACCGCTTAACACCCGCAGGCTAATCGGGGCATTTTCATTCCAGACTGATTCTCCGGTATTTCTAAAATTCATCGGCAAAATATAATACTGGCCGGACACCAGTGTCGGATAGAAATTGTTTTTAGCAACCTCCGCTTTGTTTTCCTGGACCGGTTGACCTGCTGCTTTCGGAAAATCTGACATTGTCTGAAACATGGAATAATAGTCCGGGAAAGCTGCTCCCAGGATTTTCTCGCTTTGTCCCTCTCCGGTTATCCTTTTAAAAGAGAAATGGTCAAAGGGAGGCTCCTGATAATTTAGGACAAAGGGAGTAACAGCTGCAATCCGCGGATCATTCCAGGCCGTACGGAGAGCCTCCTCCAAATAACCAGCAGCCTGATCAGCAGTAGGCAGGGAATTATCGTAAGTTTGCCCTTCAGCATGTTTCCAGCCTGTTTCAGTGATAAAAACCGGCAGGGTTTTATTGACACCTAAATTTCGCAGCACGGATAGTTCCCATTCAAAGGTTCGGACAGTTCCGCGTCCTGAGGCATCAGGAGAACCGACAAACCCGGGATTAGGATAAGAATGGGAAGCCCAGCCATCCAACTTATTAAAAATCCCGGGCACGGCATTATTCATCTGCGTTAGAAACTGCACCTCATCTTCAAAGTCTGGAGGTTTTTGGGGAGAGGATGCGTCAAGCCCAGCGTTGAGGACAAAAAAATCCGGGCTTTTATTTTTCAGAGCGGTTATAGTTTGGTCCAATGTCTTGGCATAGGCCGCAGCATCGGCGCTCCCGCCCCATTCCTGACCGTAATTCGGTTCATTGTAGATAATGACATAACGGTTTTTGACCGGCCAGATTAGTTTATCCAAAAAATCAGCCCACGCTTGTGCTTCACTCCCATCCGGCACTTTCCAACGGTCTCCGTCCGGCTCGGTGGCCAACCTAACCAGGGGAATCAAGTGGTGAAGGCGCAGATAATCGAAAAAATTTTGCCATTTATCAAGGTTGCGGTCGCCGCTTTTCATGATAACTGTGACATAGCCCCAATCCCCGCCTGATGAATTAACCAGCTGGGCAGCAGTGGAAGCCTCTTCGGGTGAAGCGGAGATTATGTGAATGCCCAGGCGGTTGTTGGTAACAGCCAGAGGGTCGACTACAGCCAAAGCGCGGCTAGGCAACAGGCAACAAGTTATCGGCAACAGCAGGAACAGGAACAACAATTTCAGGCGACTCATTTTTATATAAATTTATTATTGTATTCGGGTTTTCTTCGGCATATACTAGTGATAATGTCAGTAATTGGCGAGCCTATTGATGTCTGGGTTCTTTTCAGCCGTTATCGGATGCAGCCGCATTCTTTCATTTGGCGCCATCGCTTAATCAAAATAAACAAAATAAACCTTGTCCATACCAGCAAAGACGGTTCAGCTATATTTTACCATTTTTCCCTATCGGCGGGGAATAATTTTTATCGCCTAAAGTTTGACAATTTAAAACTGGCTTGGTTTTTGGAAGCAGCGGAGGAAGGGGAGCAGAGTTGTTGATGAGGACAATTCTCCATATAGACATGAATTCATACTTTGCTACCATTGAGCAGCAGGCTAATCCCAGGCTGCACGGCAAGCCTGTCGGCGTGACAGGCGGCGACCGGGAAAGCCGGACGGTGCTTTGCACGGCTTCCGTGGAAGCCAAAAAGCTGGGTGTAAAAACCGGGATGATGTTGTGGGAGGCTCAAAAAATTTGTCCTTCAATTACTATTGTGCCCGGTGATAGTGATAAATATTTATATTGCACAACCAAAATTATTGATATTTTTAAAAGTTACACGCCCTTTTTAGAAATATTTTCCATTGATGAGGCTTTTTTGGAATTACCTGATGCCGACATTAACCAGGCAGCAACAATTAGCCGGGAAATTAAAGCGCGGATTAAGGTTGAAATCGGTGAGTGGGTGACCTGTTCCGTGGGAATTTCTTACAATAAGCTTTTGGCCAAGCTGGCCGGCGGCTTGCAAAAGCCGGACGGCCTGGTAATTATTGCTGACCAAAGGGAGGCCTTGCAGATTCTGGATCAGGTTGAGCTTGACGAAGTATGCGGGATTGGTCCGCGGATTAAGCAACGGCTGCTTAATATGGGAGTGAGGGACTTTAAAACTCTGCGCCGGGTACCGGAAGAATATCTGCTGGCCTCTTTTAAAAGCTATGGCGCAATTTTATATAACATGGCCCGGGGAATTGATGAAACCCCGGTTAAGCCATTTTACCTTAAAGAAGAGGTCAAATCCGTGGGCCATTGCCATACTCTTGACCGGGACACGGCCGATCCAGTGGATGTTAAACAGATTCTGCTCAAATTGTGTGAGCTGGTGGCATATCGGCTGCGCCGAAAGCAGCTTAAGGGCAAAACCATTCATCTTTGGTACCGCTCAGCTTTTACCCCGGAAACTGCTGCTTTGCGCTTATTTTATGATAACGGTATGCAGACAACACTAAATCAATCCAGCAGTGACGGTTGGATAATTTTTCAGGCAGCTTGGCAAATCTTCCGGCAAATTTGGGACGGCGGAAAAATCCGCATGATCGGAATCAGCGTTTCCGGCCTGCTGCCAGGTAAACCGGCCAATGTTTCCTGGCTGCCGGAAGATCACCGCCGGGAAATACTTGCTCAAACAATGGACAAAATTAACGGAAAATTCGGTGATTTTACCCTACACCGGGGCACACTGCTGCAATCCGTACAGATCAGACGCAAACCCAACCCCTTTCTCTCCGACCGGAGGTTTAAGTTACTGTAAATTTGCAATTTTTATCTGGCAGCTATTTTGGTATAATTCAAGTCAGATTAATAATATCAGAAAAAAGATATGTAGTGGACAATTCGGCAGTGGGACTTAAATCACAAGTAGAGGTAAGTGCCGAATTGGTCCAAATACTGCGGGATTAGTTCAGCGGTAGAACGTCTGCTTTCCAAGCAGAATGTCAGGGGTTCGATCCCCCTATCCCGCTCCAGACGGGGCAGTGTCACCATAAAAGCTGTTTTGACTGTTTTTAGCCTCAAAACAGTGGTTCAATGCAAAATCTATCTCTCCATGTTTTCGTGCCGGATTTTATTTCCAGGAGACGGGAATCGAACTTTTTTAAATAGTTTACTGATGAAAGACAAAACACCTCTGTGTTTGGTGCTTGACTTAAAGTATTTTAAGTTGTTAACCTCTCTCTTGTGAATACTCAATCTAAATCACAAACCCATTTCGTAACTTTAAATAATGGCGTTAAGATGCCGGCAATAGGTTTTGGCGTCTTTCAAATTAACGATTTAAAGCAGTGTGAGCAAAGTGTCTATGACGCCCTCGCAGCAGGATACCGTTTAATTGACACTGCTGCTTCATATCAAAATGAAGAAGCAGTAGGTAAAACTATCAAGCGCAGCGGCATTCCAAGAGAAGAATTATTTATAACCAGCAAGCTATGGGTGCATGATGTAAGTTACGGAGGGGCCAAAATTGCTTATAAAAGGTCACTGGATAAATTAAACCTTGATTATCTTGATCTCTATCTCATTCATCAGCC
>JAJYIE010000039.1 GCA_021790255.1 bacterium
TTTAAATATCTTGTATATGCAGTCAACGGCGATGACTGAATTGCTGCTTCTTTTCACTATGACCGCCGGAGTGTATGAACTGGTCAAATGGTCTGAGTCTGATAACCCTTTTGATCTTTTAAAAAGCGCTTTCTGGATTATGCTCTACACTTTAATGCGCTATGACGAGTGGTTTCTTTTCTTTGAGGACATAGTGATTATTTCTGTTTTGGTGTACCGCAAACATGGTTACAAGACCACAGAAGGGGTGATCATCTTTTTTTCCACCCTGGGGGCGGTGGGGATGATACTTTGGTTTTTCTGGAACCAGCTTATCTTTAAAGATGCCTTGTATTTTATTTTCGGCCCCTATTCTGCACATACTCAACAGGCGCAACTTGACGCTGCCGGGGATTTGATTACCAAAGGAGATCTACCCCTATCAATTAAGACATATTTTTATGCCTTGATTTATAACTCCGGAGCTTTTAATGCAATCCTGGGATTTTTCGGTGCGGCTGCTTTAGCCATCGATAAGCGGGTAAAAAGTGAGGTAAAGATTACTTCCTCTGCTCTGGTCGCGCCGCTCATATTTAATATTTTGGCACTTTACTTGGGGTTTTCAGTGCTGTTTATCCAGGGGATTTTCGGAAATACCTGGTTTAATGTACGCTATGGAATTATGATGATGCCGTCGATTGCCATTTTTGTGGGGTTTTTGGTGGATCGTCTGAAAACCCTTCGTCCGGTGCTGATTGGCCTGCTGCTTTTTGTCCTGTTTTTCTCCTTTACCAGCGCGGATGCAGTGACAATTGATGATGCGAGGGTGGGTGCTTCCCAAAAAAACGTTACTGAGGTGGCCGGCTGGCTGAATTCTCATGCTGCAAACCAGCCCGGATTTATCCTGATTTCGGCTGCTTCTCATGACGCCATTATCTTTTCTTCCGGCCTGCCGATGTCCCGCTTTATCCATGAAGGCACGGGGTTGTATTGGGATTACGCTACTACTGATCCGGCTCATTGGGCCCACTGGATTGTCATGCGCACTTATGACAATAATGATTTAACATATAAAGCGGTCAGCAAAAGCGGCGAACTTTCTGACTACCAGTTGATCGGCAAATACCCGTTTGCCGATATTTACCAGCTAAAGAATCAGTATTTAAGCCAGCTGGTAACCACGCCGATTTTGGGGAAACAAAAATGACGGATCCAAAAAAAAAGATAAGGTTGGCGGCTGTAATTTTGGTAGTTTTGGGCCTGGGGTTAATGGTAGCTGCAAGCCGGATGTTTTATCATCCATCCTCTGTCCCCAAGCCCCCCGCGCCACGCGTTTTGTCCATTCGCTCAATTGATACCATGAAATACTCCCGCGACCTGGCCCGCGAGAAATTGCATGATCCGGCCTTTGTTGCCGTGATAAATCAGCAGATGAAAGATATTGCCGGGGCCGGGGCAAATTATGTGGCCATAGATACCCCATATGATCGTGAATTTATTCCGTTTCTTCGCGAATGGGTGACGGCAGCTAGGCATGATGGGCTGCATGTGTGGTTTCGTGGGAATTTTTCCGGCTGGGAGGGATGGTTCGGCTACCCCTCCATAACCCGTCAAGAGCATGTTGGTCTGACCCGGAATTTTATTCTGAACAACCCCACTCTTTTTGCCGACGGTGATATCTTCACACCCTGCGCTGAGTGCGAAAACGGAGGACCCGGGGACCCGCGGCAGACCGGTGATGTTGTTCTCTACCGCCAGTTTTTGATTGCGGAAAAAAATACCAGCAGCCAGGCTTTCCTGCAGATTGGAAAAAATGTTCAGGCGGGTTATTTCTCCATGAATTTCGACGTAGCCAGGATGATTATGGATCAGCCCACCGCTGCTGCTGTGGGAGGAGTAGTGGTAATTGACCATTATGTAAAAAGTCCAAAACAACTGGCAGCGGATGTGCAGATAATTGCCGGGCAAAGCGGCGGCCAGGTGATTTTGGGGGAATTTGGCGCGCCCATACCGGATATTAACGGCCAGATGAATGACCAACAGCAGGCTGACTGGATTAACCAAGCCTTGTCCTGGCTGAGCGGGCTGCCGGAGGTGGACGGAGTAAATTACTGGACATCTTTTGGTGGTTCCACGGCCCTTTGGAACAACAATGGCCAGCCCAAACCGGCCGTGGCGGTGATTACAAATTATTACTCGAAGAAGTGAAGGCAGAAATGACTGATGCACAAGGGATAAGAAAGGAAGCGGAAATGACAATGAGCGCTTTTAAGATTTCATCCCACTTTTAGAATGTTTAGGAGCCTGCGGACAATATAGAGCACCATTCCTGTCATAATCCCGCCATTTCCTGTTAGTATCACCGGTCACCTGTTCCCTTTGACGGTCTTTCCTTTCGACTGCTTTATCAATAATGGCTTTTTTGGCTTTCAAATTTAAAGTAGAGCTTAAGGACTCCTCCACACCGGAGATATCTTCTGTTTTACTTGTTCTGAAAAACTCCAGCTGGATTTTTAACTGGTTATGAGCATGGGAGCAAATTGCTGAAGGATGATATCTATAGCCTCTAAACCATGCTAAAAATGAGATGTCGTCAACCCATTTGGCAGTTACGCCACAGAAGTAAGGCTCCCTGGCAAGTTGCGCCGGAGTTATCCCGGTCAAATCAGCGCAGATTTCAATTTAAGGATAATGGGGGTAGTAGTGAATATTCGATTTACCAAGAAACTCAATCTCGTCATCGTGAATTTCTTTCATTGTGCCGGGCTGATAATTAGCCGGGGTTCATGCTGACACATGCCTATCAGGGAAGCAAGATTTACTTTCGCTTAACATTATTGTTGACCTATATTTTATTTATTTTTCTCTCTGTCAACCGTAAACTCCTATCTTGCTAATAACTTATAGCATGGTATAATACCTGAGATTAATATGACTGCCCGGAATTAGATGTTCAAAAAAGGGTTTCTGGCATTGTTTTTAGTTTTACTTTCAGTTGCGGCACTGGTTTCTCCGGCTTTGGCCGTTGACGTGCCCGGCTTTCCCGTATGCCCGAGTTCATCCGGCACCTTGATTTCCTCATACGACAGCGGCATTCACGGTATTGTTGGGGATATGTCTGAACACAGCGGCAGCGACCAGGTTTTCCAGATCAATGCGGACCAGCTTCAGCAATGTTTTTGCTCCATCCAGGGGCAGGGTATTCAAACTAACTGGTGGAAAGTTTCCGAACTGACTGAGCAGCAGTTGCAGACACTGCAAAATCTGGGATGGTATTTTGTTCCCAACGGCGCTTTGTGGGGGCTGCAGGATTCGCCGTACGTGGCGCAAAATTCCAGCTTTAGTTGTGGCGGCTCAGGCGGGGGCGGCGGGGGTGGCGGAAACGCACCGGTTTGCGATTCGGCAGTTCCCGGCAGCACTCATTTAAACTCTGTCTCCTGGTCCGGGGCAGGCCAAGTTAACTTGTCCTGGACAACCACCGACCGGGCAGACCACTACAGCATATCTTATGGCCTTTCATCCGGGAAATACCAGTTCGGGGTGCCGGACACAGGTAATGTTACATCTTACACTGTTGGAGGCTTGGATCCCAACCAAAATTACTGTTTTGTTGTAACTCCGGTTAATTTCTGCCAGCCTGGCCCGGTTTCCAATGAAATCTGCACCCAGGGCGGACAAGTTCTGGGGATCTCCACAGTCGGGAATGTCCTGGGTCTGGCCTACACCGGCACCAGTTTGTTAACCTTCGGCCTTCTTATCGCCGGCATTGCCCTGGTCATAAGTGGTACGCTTCTCTATCGCAGAGCTTCCCGCTAAAATGGTTAAATTTTTTTCCGGGGTTTTAATCTTGGTGGGAGTTATCCTTTTGCTTTTAGCTGCCGTTTCTTTCTACCAGCAGCACAGTGAAAATATTATCTCTTTTGAGCCTGATAATTTACCGGGGCAATTTGACAGCGCTTCGGAGTCTTTGCCTGCTGAACTGATCATTCCTTCGCAAAATATTGACCTGAAAGTATTTCCGGCCAGATATATAAACGGGCGCTGGGATACCACGACCAGGGGTGCTTCGTACCTGCTCTCCTCAGCCCGGCCGGGGCTTTTTGGTAACAGTGTTTTTTATGGCCATGACTGGACCAGCCTACTGGGAAAAATTACCGGAATGAAAAATGGTGACCTGATCCGGGTAAAAATGGCAAACGGCAGTATCAAGGATTTCTCGGTAACAGGAACTAAAGTGGTGGCACCGGATGATCAGTCAGTACTAAGCCAGAATGTGGCTGGGCCTACCCTGACTGTTTATACCTGCACTGGCTTTTTGGACACTCAGAGGTTTGTGGTAGTAGCAAAGCTGCTTTAAACTTTTCATTTGCTCAAAGAGTCTTGATTGGGTATAATTTTCCATGCCATCTTTCACACTGCGGGATCGTCTAATGGTAGGACGATAGACTCTGGATCTATCTATCATGGTTCGAATCCATGTCCCGCAGCAGATCATATTGACAAATAAACTTAAGCCTCTTATCCTTTTCTCATGGCTGACTTTATGCCCGAAGAGAATACGTCTTCGTTCGAGCAAGCTGCTTCCCCTGAAAAGATAAAAATTGATAACCCGCGTGAACTGCTCGGTTTATACCGTCAGAGCCCTGCATACCACGAAGCTTATGTGGGCTTTTTTGCCGAGAAAAAATTAACCGATGATGTAACCGATGAAGAAAAAAAGGAGGCCTTCGAGGGAAGCGATCGTGCCAAGGGGGCTTTTATTGACTTTGCTCAGCAAGTTGGAGGATTATCTTATAACTCTGATTTTTATAGTGAACGCGCTCAAAAATCATTACGTGCATATCTTGCAATGATTCAGGACTACATGAAGTTTAACAGGTCCGGTGACCGGGAGTTTAATCAAAGCAACCTGATTGCCCTGGATACCATGCGGGTTGCTTATCATTATGAGGCGTCCGGAATTTTAATGGAGGATAAAGTTGTCCCCAATATTAAACTGGGTAAGGCTTTAGTTAGCTTAATTGCTATAAGTTCAGGATTGGAAACTTACGAGCTGGCAAGACAAGATGATCTGACCAGAGTACGAAGGCAGTTGGGAATAATCCATTAGCAGCCTCATTTTAATTGTAATTTTTTCTGAATTTTATATAATATATTTTCTATGAGTGAGCGTGAAATGCAAAATCTTTTCCCGGATTTTCAAAACAGTCCTTTTTACAGGAAAGCATACGGTGTTTTCTTTGAGGGTAAAAAATTCGCCGATGATGTGACTGAAGAGGAAAAAATAGAGGCTTTTGAGAATAGTTTTCCGGCAAAAACAGCTTTCGTAGATTATATCCAGCAGACTGGTTTTGTATATAAACCAGAATCCTATTCCCTGCAAATCAGGCAAGCTATTGATGAATATGTCAGCTTTGCCGAAAAAACAGCTCATGGGGGCCTTGATGCTGAGGAGATTCAGGAAGCTGACAGAAAAAGAACTGCTGCACACCACCGCCTCGCAAAGGTTTTAACTGGTGTAAATGCTGTGCCTAATTTGCGCTTGGGGCGAACATTCGGGCGGATTTTACTTATCCAGTTTGGGCTGGAGAGTTTTGAGGGAGTCAGAAGCTTTGACGAAGAACCGCGAAGAAGAAGTTAGGTTTGACTTACAATTTAGTGAGGATATTATGCAGGCTTATCTTCAGTGAATCCATGAAACTTCCGGCTTTGTAAAAAGTCAGGTAAGAAAGGTGCCCCATAACCGGTTTGTTGTTAAT
>JAJYIE010000040.1 GCA_021790255.1 bacterium
TAAACCAAAAACTTGAGGCTTGGACTAATTACTGCAACACCAAAAGGTTGCACTTTGCCCTAAATTTTGTTACACCTGAGAAGTATTTAGTGTCCCACATCTAATTACCTCGTACGTATTTATCCCCTGGAAAATTCCCTCTTCTGCCACAGGCTCAAAGCGCTTTCCTCTCCCCCGCCGCGCCCCCAAAAGCCCAGCTTCTTAAACCCTACTCCGATGGGGAAGAGTCCCGACAACAAAAGTGCCATTTCCGGCGCGCCGGTCTTCGGCAGTTCTTCTGTGGTTGCAGCAGGATCATCCCGGCCTCCTGAAGGCAACGGTGTGGGGCTAACCACGGCTGCGGCTGCGGGAGCAGGAGTGGGAGTGGGCACAACTGTTGGGGCCTGGTTGCTGGCCAGTGCACCGGAAGCCTGGCTGCTGACTATACCTTTAAAAACTATCAATGCGCTTTGCCCGGCAGCTAAATTCCCGACATTAACACCACCGCTGACTAAACTGTCCTGCTTACTGCAACCCTGTGGGCAGGCATCTGAATAAACCCGCAGATACCCAGGCAGGTACTGCAGGCTTTGGGCCGTATGGTTTACTACATTAACCGTGACAGTATCCGAAATAGCCTGGGCGTTATCGGCAGAAACAGCAGCTAAAGCTTCCGGGTTAGTGCTTTTGTCAGTAGAAAAGCTGACGGAGATCTTCACATTAGTTGCCACCGTCCCGGCAGTCTGGTTTTGGGCTACCACCCTAAGGTCTAATGTATCTCCCGGGTTGGCGCTGATCGGATCCCCCCAGACACCGCTGCCCGAGGTATTATCAGCCCCGGTAAAAATATTGCCCACCAAAAATATCGGGGTATCAGCAATTGCCGCCCGGGGCAAGATCAGGGCAAGCGCTAGCATTGGTATCGCCAGAAGAAACAATTTATTTCTCACGTTACCTTCTTCCTGCCTGCCTTCATGAGAACAGGATAGTATAAAACAATTTCAGCAATATGCAAGAGCTATTTTTTACAAAACTGCCTCTTTTGCCAAATACCTTCAGCCGTTTCTTTTTCACTCTCACCCCTGCCGCCTAGCCTTCGCAAAGCTGCTCCTGCCGGAAGAAGTCCAGATAAAAACCAGACTCTCACAGATAAACCGGTTGACGGCAGCTAGGTTAGGGCAGTTGTTGCTGCCAGATTCCGAAGCAGCAGCCGCCGAGAACCCGTTTTCATATCGTTTTCCGTGAGTCTTTCTGCCGTCTTTCCTATAAAGCCTCTAAAGCCTCAAGGTCTAATGTGGCAGGCTGGTTTAAGATGGAGGGTAAAAACGGGTAAGAATCGGGAAAGATTATTGGATATTCAGGCATGTCATGTGTAACCTTGTGTGGATGATATTACAGGTTCTGTATTGATGAGAAAGCCACAAAAAAGCAGGGCATGAACCCGGAGATTTGTCCCTGCCCTAGACAAATCCCCGGACTCAAACTCTGCTTTCTCCCCTTCTAAAGTTACGATGAAGGTCTTGACATTACGACCAATTTGTGGAATTGTAGTAGTAGAGAATAACTTCTAACTGCTCTTGAAGTTATTTTCGAAATTAATAAAGAGCATTGCTATTCGAGTCCGTCTGCGGTAGTAATGCTCTTTTTTTACGCCTTTTCTACTTATTCCTCCAAATTAAGTCTTTACCATCAAGATCAATCGCTGGTTAACATCGGTCAGGACACTTTTGACCTGCTGCAGAAGCAGATCACTTTGTTTTCCTTTAATTAACCTGATTCTGCGTTGACGGCCGCGAAGCATCTTGCTGACTACAACCATAGCACATCAAAAATTATTTGTCAATATTTATATAACCCTATAGCCTTTTTAGTCCTTCAAAATGCATGTCTTGTAGTTTATAAAATAGGATACTACTGATAGGTTAGGCTACTACAACGCTCCAATTGCTGCAGGTTATTTCTGATATTCACCGTGATTCACAGATTGTGGATAAGTGGTTGGGGAATTAGAAATCCTTAGTCGTTCCGGCTTATCCGGTTACGCTAAGCTTCGTAGCAAAAATCATTCTACCTGAGGGACTTTGCAGAATTTTGCTAACCTCCACTTCTATTTCCTGGTCCAAAAACATTGATCCGCCTTTCACAACCACCATCGTCCCATCCGGCAAATATCCTACTCCCTGATCTCTTTCTTTGCCGTGTTGGATGATCTTAATTTTTATGCTCTCCCCGGGCACGGGCAAGGTCTTTAAGGCATTGGCCAGGTCATTTAAATTGAGCACCTTGACCCCGTTTAAAGTGGCCGAGCGGTTTAAGTTAAAATCACTGGTGATAATCCTGCCGTGTAAAATTTTTCCCAGGGCAGTCAGCTTATCGTCAACACTTTTGCCGGCCAGCTCTTTATCCCACACTTCCAGTTTTATTCCGTTAATTTTTTTCATCTGCTCAATAATCTGAAAGCCCCGCCTTCCGCGGGCCCGTTTGACATAATCAGCGGAATCAGCCACCTGGCGCAGTTCCGTTAGGACAAAGTTCGGAACCCAAACCATACCCGGGAGAAAACCGGTTTTTGCCACATCCAAAATCCGGCCGTCAATAATACTGGAGGTATCAAGTATGAGCGGGAGACTGCCCGGTTGTGGCATAGCAGGGGTCTGGCCTCCTTTTGACAAAACTGCCTGATCACGGCCACTGGACCCCCCGAAAGTGCTTGAGCTGCGCGAGAGGAACTGGCTTAACTGGTTGATAATTTCAAAAGACAGCCTGGTAACCAGCTGCTTAATCAAATGAGTGGTTGTCTTTACTACCCAGGCAGAAACACGGGCGAAAGTTAAAAAGCCAAGCAGCACACCCAACAGTGCATAAATTATGCGTACCTGGACAACTGAGATGCCGACCGGCATCGGCAAAGCCTCCCCCAGAAAAAATCCTACCAAACCAAAGCCCAGGGCAGTAATAATAGTTGCCCAAAAGCGGAACTTGCTCACAAAATTATTTCCTCAGGACGTTTAGGTCCTTTGAGAAAGCGATGGATAAAAACAAATTCCGGCCCAATGAGGGGACAGAATGATAATAACAAATAAACGCCTTCCCGTTATATTTTAAACCAGAAGATAGTAGGCTTCAAGCGGCCAGAGGATTATTGAGCGACAGGCTCCCGGAAGCGTTGGTGGCACTTACCGGCCCAGGCAGATCAATTGTGAAAGTCGTGCCTTTACCAGGACCAGCAGAAGCAGCGGTGATAGTGCCACCGTGTGCTTCAACAATCCCTTTGGTCACTACTAATCCGAGCCCCGTACCACTTCGCTCGCCGGTTTTGCCTTTCCCGAGCTGCTCAAATTTGGAGAACAGCTTAGGCAAATCCTCTGTCTTTATACCATCCCCCGTATCCGCCACGGTTAATTTTATCATGCCGCTATCAAGCTTGGCAGAAATAGTGATGCTGCCTGAGTCCGTATACTTTAAGGCGTTGGAAACCAAGTTATTTATGGCCTGGCCCAGGCGCACTTTATCAAAAGATGCGCGGGTCAAATTCTCCCCCACCTCAGCGGATAAACCCAGATGTTTTTGCTCCGCGAGCGGCCTAAAGAATACAACTGTATTGTCAATCAGCTGCTTCAGGTCACCCTCCTGCTTAATTACTTCAAACTTACCTGATTCAATCCTAGCTACATCCAGAAGCTGATTGACCAAAGTCAGCATCTGGGCAGACGTATCCTTGATAATGCTGATATTTTTGGTAATCTCCTCAGGCTGAAGATGCGACGCATCATCCAGCATCTCCTGGCTGCTGTAAGAAATCACCGTCAGCGGGGTTCTAAGCTCATGGACCATCATCGCCGTAAAGTCTTCCCGCAGCCGTTCCAACTGCCTGGCGGCGGTTACATCGTGGAAAACCACCGCCGCGCCCAGCAGATAGCCGAACTTGTCCTTCACCGGCTCAACCGCAACCTGCACTGCCCATCCGTTTAACTCAAACTCGGGAAGCTGCAATGGTTTTTGCTCAACCATCGCCTGCTGGACAGCTGCCTGCAGGTTGGCTTTACTGCCTACCGCAGCCACAACGTCATAAAAACTGATACCGGAGTTATCATCAGCGGAAACCTGGCCGGCTACTTTCCCGGCGCCCACCAGGCGTACCAGGGCCGGGTTGGCCACTGCCACGGAAAGCGCGGAGTTAACCATTAAAATGCCATCAGCAAGGGAAGAAACCATCGCCGACAATCTTCGCTTTTCATTTTCAATCACCTGAGAGAGCTTGCTGGCCTGGGCAGAAACCTGGTCTAGAATGGTATAAAGGATCGTCGTTTCCTCGTCACCGTAAAGACCAGCCTGAGGAGAAGAAACATTAATCAGGGCTACAACCCGGTTATTAATTGACAGCGGCAAATTAAAAAACGACCCGACGGTAGTCCTCAGGCTATCATCCAGGCTGCTGCCAGAAACAGTTTCATCGATTAAGCCCGTTTCAAGTTTCTGGTCAGTCATCAGGGAAAAGGCCGTCATCATTTGTTGTTTAACCTGATCCAAAAACTGCCGGGAGACAGGCTTCTCAACCCGGTTTTTTAAAATAATCCGCCCCTCAGAGCCAGCCGTCATATAGGAAACCGTAGCAAAATCAACCAGGCCGCTTAAGCTGTCGGTAATCACTTCCAAAGTCTTGTGCAAATCCAGGGAATAGCCTACCCGCTCACCCAGTGAGCGCAGCACCTGCAGTTCAAGCACCCGCCTTTTCAGCTCCCGTTCTTTTTGCTCTGCCTGTAAAGCGTGCTGGTTTATCAGGCCGCGCAGATAGCGGATATAAAAGAGGGCCATACCAATAAAAGCCAGATTGCCTCCGGCCACGGAAAGAAGAGCAGTGGTGTTCATGGTTTTAGTGTACTAGAGATAGATTAAAGAGTATAGAGTATATTGTATAAAGTATGTGGGAGGGGTGTTGCTACAACACTCTTTATATACTAAATACTCTATACTTATTTTATGCGGCTCATCTGGAATATCTTAAATGACCCAACCCCCATCAGGCAGAAACCGGCGATTAAGGCCAGGTTATAAACCAGTTCAGCCAGTTCCCGGTCAGAAATTAAGCCGCCGTTAAGCTGCAGAAAGAAGCCGGCCGCAACTAAAACCATACCCGTTCCGGAAGCATAAGTTGCCACAGCAATTATTCCTGATCGAAGTTTGGCTGCGTTGTATAAAGTCAGGACACTTACCAGCAATGCTAAAACTGCTGCTGCCCACTGTGAATATTCAAGCATTTACTTCTTCAACTCCTTTCTTTAAATTACTGCCCAATTTTTAAATCAGGGTATTTGGCCACCACTGATTCCAGAGTCATTTGGGCAATTTGCCCGGACAGTGCCATAAACTGTTTGCTGACGTTTGCTAAAATTTCCTGGGGATTGCCGTTTATGGCCGTCACCACTCCTTTATCGTCTACACTCAGGCCTGCTACCTTACGGGCCTGGGCCAGGGCCACGTTGGGACCGAGCATAGCCACCTGTTTTTGGATCAGGTCGGTGAGAACATTGCGGTATTTTTCCAGATCATCCATACGCTTAAGCCTGCTCCCCTCCGGCGGGATTGCCTCCTGTCTGGGCGGCTGATCCCCCCTTACTGGCAATAAGCTGTCTGATTTTCTCTAC
>JAJYIE010000041.1 GCA_021790255.1 bacterium
AACTGGGGAAAGATGCAACAAGAGGAATAAAAAGGTTTGTAGATAATACCTATCTGGCTTGTATTTTCTTCATGCTACAAAAAGTTTGGAGCTTAAGGATAACCCAATTTTAATTATGCACCAGACTCCTATCTATAACCCGCTTGTAGCAGGGGTGGGGATCGGACCCACGGCCTTGGCGTTATGAGTGCCACGCTCTAACCAACTGAGCTACCCTGCCATCAATATTTAGCACAGACCAATTTTACCAAATCAAGGATTGATTATGAAGCTGTATCAAAAGCCCCGCTTCCGGCGGGGCTTTACCTCTTACCCAAGACCCAATACCTGTACTCTATTTGCTCTTACTCTTTTTAACCACTTGCACCTTTTTCGGCGGAGCTTTTTTTACTTTGTTAAAAGTCAGGTGCAAAACTCCATCCTCCAGTTCAGCTGCTGGTTCCTTATCCTCCACCACACCTTGCGGCAGGCGGAAAGAATAATTGTAGGAAGAAGCCATGGAGGACATGAAGTAGCGGCGTTTGCCTTTTTCCTCCTGCTTCTCTTCTGCTGAGGCGGAGATCCTAACCACTCCGTCATCCACCGAAATGTCAATCTTATCCTCGGGAATACCAGGCAATGCAGCTTCCGCCACTAGGGCATCTTCAGTTTCATAAATATTAAGGCCCTGCCCGGCCAAACGGGATAAACCGGGTACCGTCGGCAGGTCCCAATCATCTTCCAGCATCGAGGAAATATTCCAAGGGTTCCATCGGATTATCGCCATCTTTCTCACCTCCCTCCTTTGACCGCCGAAGTCCTTCAATTACACTCAGGGCGAAGGCGGATCATTTTGCGTCATTAGCAATCTTAAGACAAGATTGCTAACATTGTCAATACTGTGATTTTAATCAGATCGATCTTGATTTCGGGAAGGATCAAGAGAGAATTGGGTAAGAAAAACGCTGCCGGTTTTAGGGTTTTTCTATCCTGATGGCTTTGCCTTTGATGATCGCCTCGGCAATCTTCTTATAAGCGCTGTCCAAAAGGCGGGCAAAAGTTGGCTGGGATATTTTCATCTCCACGGCCGCGGATGTTTGTTCCAGACCGTCTACATCATGCAGTTTTACTGCCTCCAGCTCATCCGGCAGCAGCACCACTTCCCGAAGGAAGCGCAACGGTATACCCTGCGGCTTAAAATAATAAACATCCGGGTTAAATCTTAGACATCTCGGTATCCGTGGCCGTGGCATAATTATTCCTTAGTTATGATTATATAACTTTGTAGTCACTACCTCTAACCTTGCAACAATTAAACAAGGTACCGTACAAAGCTAAGGGTTTTCATTTTTATGAGGTTAAAGTCTTAGCTCAACTGCTCTTGTCCAACTCCTCTTCTTCCTTCTTTACCTCTTCCAATTCTTCCTCCAGGCTCTTCCGGTAATCAACCAGGGCCTGTTTTTCGTCCTGTTTACTCCAGATTCTTTCGCCAAACCATTGAGGGGCAAAATACCCTGGGCCAAATCCCCAGCCAAAACCTCTGACTCCCCAACATCTACGGAAGGCATAGCCCCGATCACAGGAACCCATTCCCTGGCCGGTCCTAGGGCCCTGTCCGAGCGGACCTGTTCTGTCAAATCTTGGCATATTTTATCACCTCCCGCTTCATATTATGAATATATATGCATATAAAACTGTTGAAGCGGCTTTGTCAAGACCTAAAAAGGGCAGATATACCCACACGTCATGTACTTGGTTCACCAAATAGTACCTACGCGTAGGTACTAAATGTATCAACGCGTTGATACAAAATCGGGGCTATTTTGAAGCAAAAATCTCTAAAAACACATCCTCTTATACTTATATAAATATAAGGAGATGTAAAAGATCAAACAAAATACTGCTATAATCTTAATCATGAAACCACTAACTCAAAAAGAAATTCTAAAAAGACATAAGAAAAATCCCAAAGATAAAGAACTCCATAAATCTATTGAAACAGAAAAACTAGAAAAAAGTAATTTTAATAAACTGATATATGAAGAGAACATCAATTAATAGTAACGAAAGAAGTAAAATATATTGGGAATAACGATAGGCAGCTTCGGGCTTTATCTTAAAAACTCCTCTTGTTTCTGAATGCCCATATTTGTCTAGGATGTGGTGAACGTCCATATGCCACAAGGCTCCGATAAAAAGGATGTTAAGGAAGAAAAGCACTATTAGCCCCACAAAAACAGTATAACAGAATTTCTAACAACCCTCGTGCTATAAAAATTGAGGCTAAAAATACCTAGTTGCGAGGGCTGGAGCAGATTAGGAACTTTTACCGCAATTTGTAGTTTTAAGCTATTGACTTTTCTTGGTCTAAGTCTTACTTTCTACTTTTTAATTGAGGATCAAGAAAGCCCAAGTAATATGTATGTTGGTAATCCGCATGAAGATTAAAACCATTAGCCAAGTCAACTACCCCCATGGGTAGCATTTTTAAATGAAGTAGCTCTTCAAGACGATTGGCCAAGGTTAATAATCCGTAATTTTTTGCTAGATGGAAGGCATCACCATAATCTCGAAAAGACTTTCCTTTGTATAAAGGAACCTGAGCTCGATGCATGAGCAAAGGGTACTTTAAACATTTAAAGGTAAAGAGATCGAGAGCCCGGTGAAACTCTTCTTCGGTCCAACGCGGTTGAATATAAGGAGGGTAAAAATCTTCCATTAACCCATCAAGAAGTTCATTTTGGAGAATCATTACTAGCTTATTCAAGATTATACCGGGTTGGTCAGCCTGGGCGAAAAGGGTCGCAGGCCGCAGTCGGTCTAAATTAAGCGGCTCAAGTAAATCTTCAAATAATAATTTGGGGTTATCTCCAAGAATAATGCTACCTCTCTGGCTAATCCGGCAATGAGCAACTCGGATTTGATGATCGTCGAGATAAAATTTGTACATTCTCAGGGCACGTCCAGGGTCTTCAAAGGCCCAAAAGGTCCGCAGTTTTAGTCCCTCAGAGCAGGGATGGCAGGCTTGATATAAAGCTCGTAGTTGCTCAACATAAACCGCTTCTAGTGAGCCAAAGCAGGAAAAGTGATCAAGAAAAAGATCTTTGGGCGGATTAAGGTCACGTAAGTTGTAATCAGTCTCAGCTAACATAACGGGATTATACCAGAAGGTTAATCCGCCATCTCAGAATAAGCAAAATCCCCGCTGAACGGGAACCTTTTTGTTTTGTTGCGGGGAGTGGATTCGAACCACTGACCTCGAGATTATGAGCCTCGCGAGCTACCACTGCTCTACCCCGCGGCAACAAGCGTTATTATACTTCCGGTTTATTTAAAAAACAACCTTGCCCACCCCTGCCAGTTTGGGACTTTTTCTACAGGCTTATCTTGGGAAAGACCTAGAACTTTATCAATTTCTTCCTGTGGAATAATTACCACCGTCTCCCCCGGCCGGGCCATATCCAGCTTATCCCGAGCCTCCTGCTCGACAAAAGACGGGGAATTTGTCTGTGCCAACTGCTTTTTTAGGGCGCTGTTTTCCTGCTGCAGGGCAACCAATCCTTCAGCCTCACTGTCAAGCCTGCTGCCCGCCTGAAGTGAAGTATAAACCTGGCGGCTCAAACTGTAGGATAAACCTAAAATGGCGACTAAAGCTACCAGATAAAGGGTTCTTTTAAATTTCATCTAAACATTCACAAGATTTATTTTTTATCTCCTATTTACAACCAGACCTATAATATGATAGAATACCTGCAAATAATGACTTTGAAAGACGCCCGAGAACAATTTATTGGTTTCCTCAAGGAACGCAGCAGGTCTTCAGCTACTATCTTAGCCTACAGCAAAGATATTGAGCAACTAGTCGATTTTCTTGCCAAAGAAGGAAAAACTGAGGCCACGCAGATTGAAACTGCTGACCTTAACGCCTTTATGGCTAAGCTGGCCAAAGAAAATTATACCCCCAAATCCATCTCCCGCAAAACAAATTCTACTAAAACCTTTTTTAAGTTCTTAAAATCCAGCGGCGCCGTCGCTAATGATCCGGCTACAGCGCTGGAACATCCTTCCTTTGAAAATAAACCGCCACGCATTTTGTCCAAGCTGGAATACAGGGCCCTGCGGGATGCAGCCCGCAGCGATGTGCGTATGTCTGCCATTATTGAGCTGCTTTTGCAAACCGGTCTTCGCATCGGTGAGCTGGCCAAACTAAACGTGGATGATATTAACTTATCAGAGGAAAATCCCAGCTTATACATCCGGCCGGCTGAAGGATCCGTAGAGCGGACTATCCCTTTGAACAAACCGGTTGTCGATGCCCTGAAAAGATATCTGGAAATTCGCCAGAAAACCCAAAACAAAGCCCTTTTTGTCACTAAAACCGGACGACCGCTGCTGGTGCGCAATATCCGCACGGCCATTGACCGTTATTTCCGCCTGGCGGGAATTTCTGGGGCCAAAGTTAATGATCTTCGCCATACCTGGGTGGCTCACCAGCTTACTTCCGGTATATCATTGACAATGGTTTCCAAACTTGCCGGCCACAAAAGAGTCTCCACTACCGAAAGATACCTCCAATACGTCCCCTCCCGAACAGCAGAAGACAAAGTTAAGCTGGAAGAATTATAATTTTTTGGCTCCTGGTCTTTAGTCTATATGACTGAATCCCAGCCTAATACCCCCGCACTATCATCCTTCACCTTAATCAAAGCCAATGTCCATCCCATAACCGGGGAGGAGCTATTTATCCTCAATGCCACCTCCGGGTTAGACGACATAACCCTGACAGCCACGGAAGTGGCAAAAATTTTGGCGCCGTTCAGAGGACAGGAAAAAAATTTTGCTGGCTATATCAATGAAATTAATAAGCGGGCCCGGCACAAAGTTTCCCGAATGCGGGATAATGAATTTTATGCACTAAAAAACTTGTATCTGGAAGATTGCCTTCCAAAACCAAGAGCCAAAACAGGGCTACCGAACTAAACTTGGGTGGGTTTGCATAGACTCGAACCAGGAACACAATGTATATAACAAACCTTTGATTTGTTGCGACCTGCCAGCGCGGCGGGTCTAAAGACATTTGCTCCAGTGTGCGAGATGAAGCAAAGCTTCTCTCGGCACCCCACTTCATTCAGTGCGCGAGATAGGATTCGAACCTATAACATGATGTGTATAAGACATCTGCTCTACCGTTGAGCTACTCGCGCATTAGTTTACTCCTGCGGTGTAATTTTAGCATTTTCCTGCTGTCATTTCGATCCGTCGTAATGTGTAAAGACATGTGGGACACATCCTTCTAAAATAGTGAGGCAGAAAGGAGGTGTCATGAAAAGAATATATTTAGTTGATTTACACGAAGCTGAGCAGTTTAAACTTAAAGTTTTAGATG
>JAJYIE010000012.1 GCA_021790255.1 bacterium
CAGAGTATTTTGCTCGATTGATAAAGCCGCTTGCAGATAAACTGCGGAGTTTGATAGTATTCCGGATAATGGATAAGAAGTCTTTTCTCCTGATTTGGGGGCTTATTCAAAAATACTGGTATCTTCCTCTTTGGGGAGCAGCTTTTACTCTTTTGTATTTTACTGCCGAGTATGATTACCTGCTTTTTCATTCCCTGGCAGAGTTTTTTGGTATTGCCATTGCTGCTGCTATATTCATGCTCACCTGGAATGCCCGTCGCTACATGAAAAACAACTACTTTTTGTTTATAGGCACATCTTTTGTTTTTGTTGCCATCCTCGAAGCTCTTCACACTCTGCAATATGAAGGTTTAGGCATTTTGGGGGCGGGAGCAAACCGCGCCACACAGCTTTGGCTGGCTACCAGGTATCTCGAGGCAACATCTTTTCTGGCAGCACCTCTGTTTATCAGGCGCAACCTGAAAATCGGCTGGCCTCTGGCAAGTTACCTGATCATTACAGCTGGCCTGATGGGATCAATTTTTCTCTGGCACAATTTCCCGAATGCCTACACTCCCGGAGTTGGCCTGACTTGGTTTAAAATCGTCAGTGAGTACATTATCTCGCTGATGTTTTTGGCGGCGGCAGCGGAGTTAATTTATTATAGAAAATATTTTGACAGGGGTGTTATCAGGCTGCTGATACTTTCCCTTCTGGTGGCGGTTACCTCTGAGCTGGCTTTCGCTGAGTATGTCAGCGTCTACGGGTTTGTCAACAGAGTTGGCCACCTTCTTAATATTGTCGCTTTTTATCTTATGTATAAGGCGATTATTGAAACAGGGTTGACCAAGCCTTATAACTTGTTATTTCTTGACCTGAAGCAGCAACAGGGACACCTGGAAACAGAAAGAAATAAACTTCAAAAGTACTTGGAAGTGGCGGGCGTGATGATGCTGGCTTTGGACAGCAGACAAAGGGTGCTGCTGATAAACAAAAAAGGTCTGGAGATTTTGCAGCGTTCCGAAGAAGAAGTTTTAGGCAGGAATTGGTTTGATAATTTTGTGCCCAAGCGGGAAGTTAAAAAGAGACGGGCATTTTTCAGAAAACTGGTCAGCGACCATGTTGGGATGGCTGATTCGGAGAACTGTATAGTGAGAAAAGACGGAGATGAAAGGGTAATTTCGTGGCATCATACCATCATGCTTGATGGTAAAGGAAAAGTTATTTCCACCCTTTCCTCAGGTGAAGATATTACAGAACGAAAGGCTGCTGAGAATGCTCTGCAGGAAAGCCGGCGTAATTACCAGAAGCTTTTTGATAATAAATTAAACGGCGTAGCTTATTGTCAGTTAATTACCGACGAAGCCGGTAAGCCGGCGGATTATCTGTTTTTGGATGTCAACGACGCTTTTGAAAACTATGCCGGATTAAAGAAAGATCAGCTGGTAGGCAAAAAAGTAAGCCAGCTCGCCTCAGACGGGTTCATGCCGCCATTCAGCGCACTAAAGCTGCACGGCCGGGTGGCTTTAAGTGGGGATGAGGCCAGGTTTGAGTTGTATCATGAACACCTGGGCAGGTGGTATTCGGTCTACGACTACAGCCCTCGCCGTGGTTATTTTATCTCGATTTTTTCCGATATCACCGAACGCAAGGAGCTGGAGGAACGTAAGGATGAATTTATCAGTATCGCCAGCCATGAGCTGAAAACTCCAGTTGCCACGATTAAAGCTTTTGCCCAGGTTTTGGGAAAACGCCTGGTAAAAGTTGGAGGAAGAGAAGATGCGCATTTTGTGACCCATATTAATGAACAAACAGACAAATTGACCGGACTGATTGATGACCTGCTTGATGTAAGTAGAATCGAGGCCGGGAAGCTGAATCTTAACGTCGGAGAATTTAAACTCAGCCGCTTGGTGGATGAGGTTGTGGCAAACTTTAAGCACACTGACGCGGACCGTGAAATTACCCGGGAAGGAAATTTTACGGGGCTTGTTAAGGGTGATGCGGTACGTATTGAGCAGGTCCTGGTTAATCTGATCAGCAACGCCATCAAGTATTCTCCATCTGAGAAACAGATTATTGTTAATGTCGGAAAGCAGCGCGGAAAGGCTTTAGTCAGCGTCCGGGACTTTGGCAGCGGTATCAGCATGGAAGATCAAGCAAGGATATTTGAGCGCTTTTACCGGACCAGTTTAGCCCAAAAAAACCACCGGCCGGGTTTTGGCCTAGGTCTTTATATATCTTCTGAAATAATCAGACAGCACGGGGGCCGGATTTGGGTGGAAAGCCGCCCCGGTAAAGGTTCAACTTTTTTCTTTTCCCTACCGGTGCCGGAAAAATCTGATACGGCGATGGAAACAGGGAAATCCCCAATACTGGCATAAATGTGATATAGTCAAAAAGGATATGAAAATAGGCTACCTGGGTTTGGGAAAAATGGGTGAAAATATGGTCATGCGTCTGCTGGAGCAAGGGATTGAAGTGGTGGCCTGGAACCGCTCGTCGCAGCCCTTGGATGAGGTTGCTGCAGCTGGAGCAATTGCCACAACAGATCCTGTCAACCTGGTTTCAAAACTGGAGGTGCCGCGGATAGTCTGGCTGATGTTTCCGGCGGGAGAGATTACTGATGAATTTATCAATCAGCTGATTCCGCTGCTGTCGCCAGGCGATTTGGTAATTGACGGGGCCAATTCTTTTTATGAGGATACCATACGCCGGGCCAAGCTTTTAGCGGAAAAGTCGATTCGCTTTATGGATATCGGAGTTTCCGGCGGCCCCGGAGGTGCGCGCACCGGTGCATGTTTAATGGTTGGCGGGAAGAAGGCAGATTATGAAGAGGTGCTGCCCCTTATTAAGGCTGCCTCTGCCCCGAATGCTTACTGCTACATGGGTCCGGTGGGGGCAGGCCATTTTACTAAGATGGTCCACAATGGTATCGAATATGGGATGATGGAATCAATCGCCGAGGGTTTTGCTGTTTTGAAAAAGAGCCCCTTTAAAATCGACCTCAGGGCTGCGGCCGATATTTACCAGCACCGCTCGGTAGTTGAGTCCCGGCTGATGGGGTGGCTCAAAGAGGCGCTGGATGAGGATGAAAATTTGGCGGAAACTTCTTCCTTAATCGGAGCTACTGGGGAAGGGGAATGGACTGTCAAAACTGCCCAAAAGCTGGACGTGAATACGCCGGTGATTGCCGATTCTTTTAGGGTGAGAACAGAGTCAGCTAAGGTGGCGGAAGAATCCGCTGATGGTTTCCGCAATAAAGCCGTCTCCGCCATGCGCGGCAAATTCGGCCAGCATAAAGTAAAAAAGAGTTGAGAATACACTGATTAGACGAAAGCCTGACTGGGGATAAGTAAGCAGATCTTGCCTTTTCCGGCAAAAAGGTAGACGCCTAAGGCCTTCTGAGCCAAGTTCTAGAAATTGCAAAACTGGAGTGACGGTTCTTGCCAGCAGCGGCCGGATTTTTGAATCGTATACCCGGCTTCTTTAGGTCCCCAGCTGCCGGGCTGATAAATTACCGGCTTCGGAGAATTTTTGGCCAGAGCATCAATGAATTTCCACTCCGCATCAATTTCCCCGGCATCATTAAAAAAAGTCTGGTCCCCGCGGATAGCATCGTAAAGCAGCCTGACATAGGGATCAGGGTAAGCATGGGCGGAAGCATTTTGCGGGTAACAATACTGCATATAAGAAACATCCAGCTTAAAATCATGTTCGGGCATCTTAGTCAGGATTTTTAAAACAATACCTTCATTGGGCTGGATGCGGTAGATTAAAACATTTGGTTCTTCCCCGCAATCAAGGTGCTTAAAAAGACGGTTGCTGGGATTTTTAAAAGTAATAGCAATTTCCGTTACCCATTGCGCAAGCATCTTACCGCCTCTGATGTAAACCGGTACACCGCCGTAGCGCGGTGTTTGAATTTCCGTCTGAAAGGCAAAAAAGGTGTTGGTTTCAGAGTTGGGAGCAACTTTATCTTCCTGAGTATAACCATGATATTGTCCTAAAACCAGGCTCCCAGGCAGTGGTTTCAGGCTGCGCAGAATTTTGAGCCGCTCATGTGTCACAGCTTCATTGGTAAACTGCGCCGGTGCGTCCATTGTAGCCAGGGCAAGCATCTGCAATAGATGGTTTTGCCCGACATCCCGCAGGGCACCCATGCTGTCATAATAACCACCTCTTCCGCCGATGCCGAAATCCTCAGCAGCCATAACCTGGATATTGTCGATAAAATGTCGATGCATCAGGGGTTCAAAGACACCATTGCCAAAACGAAAGGTGAGGATATTTTGCATGGCCTCTTTGCCTAAATAATGATCCAGGCGGAAAATTTGCTTTTCGGAGAAATATTTTAACAGTAGTTGGTTAAGGCGGTGGGAAGAAACCCTGTTGAAACCAATGGGTTTTTCAATCATCAGCCTGGTAAATCCTTTGGCTGGTGTATTTAACTCGCTTTTTTGGATGTTTTTAAAGATAACCTCGTAAAGTTCGGGATAGGTTGCCAGATAAAAGATTAAGTTTTGTTTTTGTCCGGCGAGTTTCTTAAGCTGTACATTCAATTTTTCATAAAAAGCCGGATCATCCAGATGACCGTTTAAATAATGCATCCTGGAGATCAGGCGGCTGGCAATTGTTTTTTCAATCGGGTGACGGTGATGGCGGTTTTCCTTGTTTAGCACCCCGGCAATATAGTCTCGGAACTGTTGTTTTTCCATCGGAGAGCGAGCTGTGCCGATGATTTGTATGCCTTCGGGCAAAAGGTGAGACGCTGTCATGTCGTAGAGGGCGGGAATCAGTTTTACCTGAGCCAGATTACCGGTGATACCAAAAATAACCAGGGTAAAATCTTCCATATGGTTTTTGTATTATACCCCATCCGCAGGCGGATTCCACTGTAAAGATTATCCCTTTTCTTACCTCTTTTTTATAGTAATTTTACCGACAGAGTTTATTTTATGGGTAAGCTTATGGATGATATAGTGAAGATCACCACTGACCATGAGGAGATTAGAGAGTGGGCTGATAAATACCGCGGCCGGCCTGAGATTATTGACCAAACAGGCGGCGGAGAAAGAATGGTGGGTCTGCGGATTGATTTTCCGGGGCGCAGAGATGAAAACTTCTTGGGGGAGAATGAGGAAATGGAATATGTTTCCTGGGAAGAGTTTTTCCGCCGGTTTGATAGTTTGAATTTAGCTTTTGAATATGAAGACAGGGGGGAATTGCCTGA
Organism: bacterium; assembly: GCA_021790255.1. Classification (GTDB taxonomy): domain Bacteria; phylum Patescibacteriota; class Microgenomatia; order Daviesbacterales; family UBA10151; genus JAJYIE01. The sequence goes on from JAJYIE010000012.1 coordinate 5,213, forward strand.
CCCGAGCGCTTCCTACCGCTTTGTCAAAAGAACCAGTATAATGGAAGTAGGGTGAACGGTATTAATTTTTACGGTTACGATTTTAAAGGGGAATACATACTTTTTGGGGATGAGTTCAGCGAGTTGCCAGGCGGTTTGTGGTTTACACCGAAAAACAATACCTGGACGTCTGTCACTTCGTCAATCTCAAAGAGACTATTGAAACACACGAAAACACCCGTGATTGGCTAAAACGCCGGAAAAAAAGAGATTTTCGTGGGCTTCCGTTTTGAGGCTGGGGAAGAGAAGCGCCAGGAAATTACCGCACACCTTCGGGCAAATTGCATCCGCTCTGCCTGCCCCAACCTGATAGGGGCTTGTCGGCTTAAGCGACCCAACAACCCTCTGTTCACTGCCTGCTGCCCACTGTAAACTATTACTGATGGCCCGGCTTACCTACCAACAGCTAATTGATAAACACCTCCAGATTTTAAAAAGCCTGCAAAAGCGGTCTGGCTTATTTTTAGCTTCCAAAGCCGGGGTTTCCACCGGCTATGATAAGTCTTGGCTGCGGGATAATTTTTATGAAACAATCGCTTTTGAGGTTATCGGCGATTGGAAAACAGTTGAGAATACATACCGGGCGATCTTAAAAATACTTTTGCGGTATGAGGAGAAAATTGACTGGGCTATTACCCGCAAACCGGAACACAGCTATCAGTATATCCATGCCCGCTTTAACCCGGAAACTTTTGATGAATTTTGGGAAGAGTGGGGGAATAAACAAAATGATGCCATCGGCTGTATTCTGTTTCGCATCGGTGAGCTGGAAGTTCGCCAGAAAAGGGTAATTTTAAAGACTGAAGCCCAGGTGCGGATTATTAATAAGCTGGTGAAATATTTAGAGTCGGTGCAATATTGGCAGGACCCTGATTCCGGCGTTTGGGAGATGGAGGAGGAGTTGCATGCTTCTTCGGTGGGTGCTTGTGTGGCGGGATTGCGGTCAATCTCCCGCCTGCCGCGCATTGCCGTGCCGCTTTGGCTGATTAAAAAAGGCGAAGAATCTTTAAACAAACTGCTGCCCCGGGAATCTGAGCACCATTTTACTGATTTGTCATTATTATCTTTAATTTGGCCGTATGGGGTAGTAAGTGAAGTCCAGCGGACACAGATTTTGGAAAATGTGGAATATTATTTAAAAAAGGACCGGGGGGTGATCCGCTATAAAGGGGATAATTATTATAACCGCAACCCCGACGGCTGGAGTCAGGAAGCGGAATGGACTTTCGGTCTGGCCTGGCTGGCAATTATTTATGAAAAATTAGGAAAACGGGAAAAAGCTCAGGATTTGCTAAAGGATTTAATTGCCGTGGATACCCCGGAAGGGTTGCCGGAACTCTATTTTTCCGATTCGCCGGAATATAACGAAAATACGCCTTTGGGTTGGAGTGAGTCTCTGTTTATTATTGCTTTGTATGAAATGGAACGGCTGGTAGAAAAAGAAGATAACCCGCTTTCAAAGCATGCTTCTTCCGGCTGATAATTTTCCCTTGCACAGTTCTTACCGGATTTTTGTCGGGTTTTTAAGCGGAGGGTATATTCTTCCCAAAATATATGTCCAACTTGGGCAGCGCTATTATCGGTACTCTGACTCATGCTCTGAACAATATTGTGGGCTTTATCCCTAACTTTATCAGCGGCCTAGTTATTCTCATTTTTGGCTGGATTGTGGCGGCGATTGCGGGATTTCTCGTCAGGCGGGTTCTGGAATGGGTGGGCTTAAGCCGGCTCCTTAGCCGGGTTGGTTTGGGAGATCGCCAGGCAGTCCGGAGATGGCCGAATCTTTTATCCCAGGTAGCTTTTTGGTTTATCTTTTTAACTTTTCTGGTGCCAGTATTTAACGCCTGGCAGTTGACTAGTATTACCACTTTATTAAACCAGTTTGTTCGGTACATCCCCAATATTTTTGCAGCAGTGGTAATTGGTTTTGTCGGTTTTATGATCGCCCATATTGCTTTCGGGTTAACCAAAAATGGTGCCATAGAGTTGGGCAGTGATGCTGCCAATTTCTGGCTAATGTAGCGCGATATGCCCTGCTGGTGTTTACAGCTCTGGTAGTTTTAAACCAATTACAGGCGGCTGCAAACCTGATTCAGGTTCTTTTCTCAGGATTTGTAGCCATGGTGGCAATTGCCGGTGGCCTGGCCTTTGGGTTAGGCGGCCAGGACAGCGCACGTCAGGTTTTAGAGCAACTGCGTGGCCGTGGAGCGGAAGCTTTTAATCGCCGCATGAGACCGGGCAGACCAACAGTTTATGCTCAGCAGATCCGCCGCGGCCGGCCAGCGGGAAAGAGAGCCAGGAAAGCAGCCTCAAGAAGGAGTAATAAAAGATGATTTACCTCACCCCAAAAAATTATTTACGGGGGCGGTATATTTGCCAAACAGCCCCGAAAACGGACAGACTGGCCAAAAGGAACAGCCAGTTGAGGATTCCTGTATTTGTATTAAGTCCCGGGAAACGGGCACTGTCATAAAAAACATAGACGGCAAAAGTGAAAGCGATAAGCCAGCCGTAACTCTTCTTTTTCTGCAGGGCAATCATCAACCCGAGTACTGTAGCGACCATTTCAGCCATTAAAGATAACAGATCAATCATTTTTTGGCGCTCAATTTAAACAACACTGCCCCGGCAGATAGAAACGACAACAAGTTTAAAAAGGCCAGGTTATAAAGGTTGTTGTTAAAACCGTCCGCTACTAAAAACAAAACCCCTAAGGCGTAGAAAGCTACGAATGCAGACTGGATTTTTTGATCTTTGTGCAGGATGTGAATAAACTGATAAACCCAGGCGATAATGATAAAAATTAAACCAAGTTCGGACATAGTTGCCCAAAGCTACCTAAAGGCTTGAGTGCCGACAAAGAGGATAAAGAGGATATAAAAATAAGCCACGCAGCGAAGGCCTAACGTAATAATGGGATATTTTCTTTCCTCATGGAGCAGACTTAAGATGTGGGAAACTCCGAACAGCCCGAAAGTGATCGCTAGGGTAAAGTAAATCAGCTGGTGGGTTTCCTGAAAACGGAACAAGGCAGCCGGGATGATCAATGCGCAAAAAATTAAATTAATGGCAGTGATTGTACTCCGGGTAATTTTCACCTTAATTTTAAATTAACACATTTTACAGAGCAGGGGAAGATCTGATAATTGTTTTTAGTCAAAACGGCTGAACAGCCAGCCGAGCAGACTGAAAGTTTGTTGCTGATTGCTGATGCTGGTTTGCAGGGAAGCATTTTGCTGGACAAGAGCTCTGATGGCTGATTGTACAGTAGTAATATCAGATGGGCTGGAGAGTTGAGTTTGAATTTGTTGCAGCTTATGAATTCTGATCTGGCTTTGGAATATCTGCTGTTCCAAACTCTTCATAGCGGAATAATCCGGCCCGATTAAGGCCTTAAGCAATCTTGGGCGGTTTGCCATCTGGTTATATTGGTCTTCGATCTGCAGTTGGGCTTGATTTTGATTTTTGGTAATAACTTTAACCTGCTGCCCAATACCGCCCATGCGGTCAGAATCGGAGAGAAGCTGCTGAACGTACTGAGCTACAGTGCTCATATGTTCCTCAGCTGTCTGGGAGCGGTTAAATGAGCGGGGAGTGCTGCTGGCTTCCGAAGCCTCTTTTTCTTGTCCCTGATCTCCCACTTGCAGTTTGCGGTTTTCACTCTGGTTCTCGGTCAGAGTTTCGTTTTGTTCCAGGTTTGTTTCCGGTTCCCCGGTGATCATAGTTCTGTTTTCCTGTTCCGAAGAATGGGTAGAGGAACCATTGGGCCCCTCAGATGCAATCACAGTTGTGGGGATTAACAAAACAATCAGGGCAAGAAAAACCTTGATCATTAAAATAAGTTTAGCAGGGTTTCAAAATATTTGTCAATTCCCCAAAACTGGTCAAGTTTGTCAGGTAATTATCAGGTCTTTCTCAGCCCTTTCCGCTATGATATCGAAATGAATAAGTACTTTGTTCCCGGATTTCTGATAGTCAGTTTCATCCTTTATTCCCTTAGCAAAACCGATGGTAACAGTGCTCAAACCGGTTTAGTACCTAAACCCAATCCTGCCGCTCCTCGCTTCCCAACCGGCAATTCTTCCGGTGCCATGCCTTCTCAAGCTGGTTCCGGAGCCGCTCTGGGGATGGGTGGCGAAGGAATGATGGTAGGCTACAGAGATGGGGTATACACCGGCGGTGTCGCTGATGCCTTTTATGGCAATGTCCAGGTCCAGGTGGCTATTTCCGGAGGTAAAATTACCGGCGTGCAGTTTCTGAATTATCCGCACGACCGCAGCACCTCGCGGATGATTAACTCCCAGGCGATGCCGCTGCTTCAGTCAGAAGTGATTACTGCCCAAAGCGGGAATGTGGATATTGTAACAGGGGCTACAGCCACGAGCGAAGCTTTTTTGCAATCTGTTCAGTCAGCCCTGGCCCAGGCGAAAGGATAAACGGATCGATGAAATCTACGCGCCTCATTATGGGTATGCCGATTACAGTAGAGGTACTTAACGCGGAGAGCTTCGCGATTCTGAACAAAGTTTTTGCCTACTTCACTTATATTGATAATAAATTCAGCACCTATAAAGAAGACAGCGAGATTTCCCGTCTAAACCGGGGAGAGATTAGCCCCGATGGTGCTACCTCTGATATGCGGACAATCCTCCGGCTGTCCGAGCATACTAAAAAAGAAACCGGCGGTTACTTTGATATTTCGTTCAGAGGGAAATTGGACCCGGCAGGGTTGGTTAAAGGCTGGGCAATTTTGCAGGCAGCCATGATTTTGGATGAGGCGGGTGTAGAAAATTATTATATCGAGGCCGGGGGCGATATCCAGGTGAAAGGCAAAAATGCAGCCGGAGAAAATTGGCGAATCGGCATCCGCAACCCTTTTAAGTTAAGACAGATAGTTAAAGTATTATCTGTTTCCGATTTGGGAATAGCTACTTCCGGCACTTATGAACGCGGCCGGCATATATATAACCCGAAAACAAGCAGAATGGCGGAAGATGATATCGTCAGCCTGAGTGTTGTGGGTCCGAATATTTATGAGGCTGACCGTTTTGCCACTGCCGCCTTTGCTATGGGCAGACAGGGGATTTATTTTCTGGAAAAACAGCCAAACCTGGAAGGGTACATGATTGATAAAAAAGGGATAGCAACAATGACCAGTGGATTTGGGAGGTATGTTAAATAGCGCTATGAAGATTATTGATGACTTTCTAAATGGCATCACCATGTACCGGCTGGTGCTATATTATCTGATTTTTTTACTGGCAGTGGCGGCGCTTTTATCATCACTCGGCACCTTAGCTTTTAGTGTTTATTCCCTGTCTTTCTCCACCGCTTTTCTTCTGGTAGTCAGTCTGGCAACCAACTTATCTTTTGCCAGGGTTTTTAAGGCGCCTACCAATATCGAGTCAGCTTATATTACGGCTTTAATTTTGGCCCTGATTGTAAGCCCGATAAGCTCTTTTACCGACCTGCCGTTTCTATTTTGGGTGGGGGTTTTATCAGAAAGCAGCAAATATATTATCGCAGTCAACAAAAAGCACCTTTTTAACCCAGCAGCTTCTGCCGTAGCCTTAACAGCACTTGCCATACATCAATCAGCCAGCTGGTGGGTCGGGAATTCATATATGCTGCCGGCGGTGCTCTTGGGCGGATTCTTAGTGGTACGAAAAATCCGGCGGACAGAGTTGGTGGTAAGCTTTTTGATAACAGCTTTGTTTACTATCACAGCTTTTGACTTCTCAGGAGGAAGCAACGTTTTGACCGGGTTAAGAACCGCCATAATCAACACGCCCCTTTTCTTCCTAGCATGTGTAATGCTTACCGAGCCGTTGACCAGCCCGCCGACAAAAGATTTGCGGATGCTTTATGGCGCCCTGGTCGGCTTTCTTTTCGCGCCGCAAGTCCATCTTGGGGGTTTTTATACCACACCGGAATTGGCGCTAATATTGGGCAACATTTTTTCTTACCTGGTTTCACCAAAGCAAAAATTGCTGCTGCGCCTGCATGAAAAGGTCCGGGTATCTGCTGACACTTTTGATTATATTTTTAGTCCGGAAAAAAAAATAGATTTTACCCCCGGACAATATCTAGAATGGACTCTGGAACACCACAGTCCCGACTCACGGGGATACAGGCGCTACTTTACTATCGCCTCATCACCCACTGAAGGAAATATCCGCATCGGCGTAAGGTTTAACCCCAACTCCAGCAGCTTTAAAAAATCCCTTCTTGAGATGCAGGTGGGTAACCAGGTAATGGCTGGGAATTTGGCAGGGGATTTTATTTTACCCAAAGACCAGCGCAAAAAATTGGTTTTTGTGGCTGGTGGAATTGGCATTACACCGTTTCGCAGTATGCTGAAGTACCTCTTGGATAAAAACGAGCGGCGGGATATTATCGTCCTGTTTTCCAACCGGACCAAAGAAGAGGTTATTTACCAGGATATTTTGCGCTCTGTCCGTGACAACCTGGGTGTTAAGATTATTTATACATTAACTGATCTGGAGAAGGTGCCGGGGAATTGGCTGGAACGGGTGGGGCGGATTGATGAAGCGATGATCAGGGAGGAAGTGCCGGATTTTTCCGGACGGATTTTTTACCTGTCCGGCCCGAACCGGATGGTAGCCGGTTTTCAGGAAACTTTAAAACGGATGGGTTTGAGAGACGAACAGATTATAGTTGATTATTTCCCCGGTTTTGCATGAGAGCAGTTGGCTTGACAATAAATAGTTTAGGTGTTAAACTATCTCTCGCGCAATTATGAGCAAGCCTACATTAACCGAACAGCTCTTGAACAATATATTGCAGCTTAGAAAACTGATGCTGCAGGCAGCCGACGTAGCTCACGAGGAAAAGGCAGCTACTATGTTGCAACTTTTTGCCCTTAACTTCTTACATGACAGGCCGGGAACAAAATTAAGCAGCCTGGGAGCATCACTGCATCTTTCCAAGTCTTCCTCGACACAACTTATTGAAAGGCTGGAAAAGATGGGATTTTTGAAAAGGGCTGTCGATAAAGACGACAAGAGGATCATTCACCTGTCTTTAAGATTAAAAGGAGAGAGGAAGCTTTCAGTTTTAAGAAGAAAAGTTATACACAAGATGAATCGTATTATCTCGAAAGTGCCGGAAAGTGATCTGAAAGAACTCGTCAGAATCCAGTCTGATTTGATTAAAACACTTGAAAAGGAGAGAAAGTGAAACTAAGAAAAAAAGCCTCTGGTAAAAAGACGCTGCATGTGTCCGGTCGCGGCAAGATTATTCTGGGTGGGTTGCTGTTAGCCCTGGTTGCAGGACTGCTTTTCGGTCCGCTGAAGAGTCTGCAGGCCGCCAACCCTCCTTACACAGATGTTAAACAGGGTAGTATGGGTGACGTAATTACCGCCGCCGGGGATGTGGAAGCACAAAATGAGGAAACTTTAGGTTTTTTAAGCAGCGGGCAAGTGGCGTATTTGGGGTTTAGGGAAGGTGATCAGGTGCAGCAGGGACAAATTATCGCCAGCCTGGATAGTACCACAGCCTCAAATAATCTGGCTGCTGCCCAAGCGCAGTACGATAGTGCCCAGGCGGCTTTAAATAAAGTGTTGGATGATATCCATCTCTTCCAATACGGTAATGGCGGTTTTGCCAATGTCGGATCGGCCAATGAAACAGCCACACAAAAAGCCCAGCGCGTGCAAGCTCAGGAAGCGGTAAACGTGGCTTATGACAACCTGCAAAATGCCCAAAAGCAGCTCAGTATGTTAAGTATTGCTGCTCCATTCGGCGGGACAATTTTGTCCATCCAAAATATTGAAGTTGGGACGAATGTCAGCCCTGCTTCCGGAAGCCTGGTAACAGTGATCGGAGGTGGACAATTAAAATTTGTGGCCGGTGTTCCCCAGCAGGATATCAGCCAGGTTTTTGTTGGTGAGCCGGTTGGCATTAAGCTGGACGCCCGCAAGGATTTAACGATCTCGGGAACAGTTACCCGCATCGCCGCTGACAAAACAACCCTGCCCGGCGGCCAGGTAGTGATCAAAGTTGATATTGCAGGCGACGACCTGCAGCTAGTGGCGCAGGCCGGACAAAGCGGGACAGCTGTGTTTAAGACTGAGCAGGCAAACGCAATTACCGTTCCTTCGTGGACAGTTCTGGAAAACAAATATGTCTGGGTTTATTCACACGGGAATTATCAGCTGAAAGAAGTTGTAGTTGGCCAAACAAATGGCGGAAAGATGCAAATTATCTCCGGATTATCCCCGGCGGACCGGGTAGTGACTGATCCACAAATTATCGCCGGGAATAAATATAAGTTATTGTAAATTTTATGGAAAAACTAGGGAAGTTATTTGCCAAATTTCGTAGTAAGAAATTCCGCCAGATTTTTTTGGCGGTGTTTTTGCTGGTAATTTTGATAGCCGGGGGAGTGTTCTACTTAAAAAGGGAAGGCAGAGTGTTTATTGATGATTCCCTGGTTGAAGCCCCGATAATAAGTCTTACCTCCCCTGCACCCGGGGTTTTAAATGAGTCTGACGTGACGGAAGGACAAGCTGTGCACATCGGGGATCAGTTGGCAGTAGTAGGGACACAAGTGCTGCGGGCGCAAACGGACGGGATTATTATTGAAGCCAACAAGGAACTGGGGTCATTGGTTGCGCCTGGTACGCCGGCAGTACAGATGATAAACCCTGATGACTTCCGGGTGGTAGCTACTCTGGATGAAAACAAAGGTTTAAAGGATATCAAAGTCGGGCAAGTAGCATCTTTTACCGTTGATGCATATCCGGGGCAAACCTTTTGGGGGTACGTTGATGAGGTATCACCTACAGCCAAGCAGACCCAACTTTCATTCTCGATTTCCAGCGAAAGGCCGACCCAGCAGTTTGACGTTTATATCCGCTTTGACAGCTTTAAACACCCGCAAATTAAAAATGGCATGTCGGCCAAAGCAGTAGTATATACGAACACAAATTAAATAAAATTCGAGTTCTACATCACTTTTAGCTTTAAAATATGGAGAAGCCGGCAGAAACAAAAAAAAGACAGGGTTTTCATTCTGGGCAGTGGTGGGTCCTTTTAACGGTAATGATCGCCTCTTTTCTCGGACGGCTGGATGGTACCATTGTCAATTTGGCCCTGCCCTCAATTATTAAAGATTTCGGCATAACTGTCACCGAAGCCAGCTGGATATCCACGGCCTATATTATTGCAAATGCCATTTTTGTGCCGATTTTCGGTAAACTGGGAGATCAGGTGGGCCGCAAGCCGCTTTATTTGGTCGGGATTTTGGGGTTTACGGTAACTTCTTTTTTTGCCGGATTATCTTTTAATCTCTCATCGCTGGTTTTTTTCAGGGTTTTGCAGGCAATTTTTGTTTCCATTGATTACCCGATTGCCCTGTCTATTTTGGCTTTTACTTTTGATGATAGACAGCAGCGGGCCCAGGCGATGGGGATGTGGTCAGCAATCTTTGCTATGGCGGCGGTTTTCGGGCCGCTTCTGGGTGGCCCCTTAATTGACAATTTTACCTGGAGGTCAGTTTTTTATGTCAATATCCCCTTAGGGCTTCTGGGAACCTTTATGGCTCTGACATTTATTGAAGAACCGGTGAAAAAAATCCGCGGCATTAAACATTTTGACATTTTCGGCTCGATGCTCTTGGGTGTCTCACTCGGGACGCTGGTTTTAGTTTTGGATCAAGGGCAGAGCTGGGGTTGGACGAGCGCTAAAAGCATTCTGACAGGCCTGGCATGTGGTTTAACAATGTTGGCTTTCATTCTTGTGGAAAGGGTGCAAAAGGAACCGGTGGTGGATTTAAAGTTTTTCCAGATCCCGACATTTTCCGCCGCCATTATTACATCTTTCATCTCCTTTATGGGGATGATCGGAGGGATTTTTTTAATCCCTATCTTCGTGCAAAATTACCTGGGGTATTCAGTGACCAAAACAGGGTTTTTGTTTATCCCGATGGCTTTGGGGATCGGTATCACCGCTCAGATCGGGGCCAGACTTTCTGCTAAAATCGAGCCCCGGTTTTTAACTGCTGCCGGGATGCTTTGGGCAGCGGTTATGTTTTATTCATTTTCTTTTATTGATATCAAGTGGGGGGCGATGGATGTGATGGTGCGGATGTTCCTGTTTGCGGCTGGGTTGGGGTTGGGGATGGCGCCCCTCACCAATGCTGCCACCTCCACCGTGCCGATTCACGAAGTGGGAGTCGCTTCATCGGTTTTGGCCCTGGCCAGGAATTTGTCGGGAGCCTTTGGCATTGCCATTTTTGCAACCATTTTATCTGATGCCACGACTTCTTCCCTGGTAGCCTTATCACAGCATAGTGTGATTAATACGACCAATCAGCAGACGCTGCAGACAGTGACGGCGCTGATGGTAACCAAGGCTAATATGTTAGCCTTTTCCATGGTTTTTAAGGTTTCCATATTTTTTATGCTTCTGGGTACAATTTCCGCACTTTTTGTAAAAGAAAGCAGGCGTGATTTTACATCTTCAACAAACCCAGAAGAAGCAATGGTGTAAGAGCTGCTTCAGGCTTATCAAGTAGCAAACCAGTTGGGTATAAAAAGAAGGAACTGCGCCGGCTTTTTGGTAAACGAACTACCTCACATCTTTATGTGAGGTATCCAAAAGGGACAAATTCTTGTAAGTGGAGCTTGCGGACAAATGTTCTTAGGAGCAATAAGAGTAATTTCTTACCGTCTTCTTCCATGATGCTTATCAAAAACTATCCATGCTGGTGTAATTTAGATAATAAGTCAGGAAGTTTAGATGAATAAGAATGGCAAAATCAAAATTTTGGGAATTGCGGGAAGTCTGCGGCGCGGCTCTTATAATAAAGCAATACTGAAGGCGGCAGCAGAACTGCTGCCAATTGGCTCGGAGTTGGGAATTTTTGAAAAGCTGGGGGAAATTCCGCCGTTTGACCAGGATCAGGAGAACAGTCCGCCGCCCGTGGTGGTAGATCTGAAAGAGCAAATCCGTTCAACTGATGCGGTTTTAATTGCCACTCCGGAATACAATTATTCCGTGCCTGGAGTACTGAAAAATGCCATTGACTGGGCCTCCCGGCCGTACGGTGACAGTGCCTGGGATCGCAAGCCCGTGGCCATAATGAGTGCTTCCAGCGGTATGCTGGGTGGAGCCAGAGCCCAATATCACCTGCGGCAAATATTTGTTTTCTTAAACATGTTTCCCCTAAACGGGCCCGAGGTGATTATTCCGGAAGCAGGTGCAAAAATTAATGTCCAGGGTAACCTGGTTGACCAGTATACTCGGGAAAAAATTGCCGAATTATTGCAGGCGCTGTTAGAGTGGACAACCCGATTGGAGAGGGCAGAAATTTCCCCCCGGGAAGTTACGAAGGGGCACCCTTACCGGGCGGCTTACGCCAGTCAAAGTGACAGCGAGAAGAAGTATATGGGAGAGCCAGGAGGAGTTGGGCGATGATGTGGTGGTATGGACTCGGTCCCGGCTGGGCCGGAGGTTTCGGGATTGCTTTCATGATTATTTTTTGGATTTTTATTTTTGCCCTGATATTTTTAGCTTTCCGCGCATTTCGGGGCCCGATGGACGACTATCATCACCAGCCGGAGCCAAGAAGGCCTTTGCAAATCCTCCAGGAGCGCTATGCCAGAGGAGAAATTGACAAAAAAGAGTACGATGAGAAAAAGGAGGATTTAATCTCTAGTTCAAAGAACCACTAAAAATGTGGGAAGTTAAACACCCCGTATTTACGATGCCACCCCGGGGGTGGAAGGCTAAATCAAGAATCTGGACTTGGATTCGAAAACATACGCTAAAAGTAGAGTAACCCGGTGGCCTTAAAAACCTAACAAGCTTCGCTTTTAGAAGCTTGCAGACTTCGTCCTTAATTGGTCTTAAACCCGAAAATCTTATAAGGCAGGCAGACGCCGGATAAGCCGGTAATAAAAGCCACCGCGGATAAGACGTAAAGCACTGCCTGGGCAACGCCATTGAATAGGAAGGTAGCGGTCCCTGCCAAAACCAAGCTGATAAAAAGCCGGATAACGCGATCAGCAGTGCTTTCGTTTTGCCAATTCTTGAGCATTAAGCTTTCACCTCCAGCAGTTCCCGTAGCCGGGGTTGGTCAAACCCGACAATATACTCAGGGTTGCCTTTCTCAAACTGCAGCTCGGTAACAGGCACACCCATCTGGCCTGTTTTGCGCACCATATCAATAGCCTCTTTCTCATCCATGTCCACATACACCACCTGATGCTTAATATTATTTTTCTCAAGCCAGGCTTTTTCCATCATGCAATAAGGGCAGGTAGATGTGGAATAAAGTTTAATTGACGTCACTTTCATTGTTTCTACAAGAGAATACCCCGATCGTCAGATCATGAGTAGACTCATTAACTTGCTGTCCTCCTTTCTTTAGGATACGGTTGGTCAATATAGTCTTGTAAAAGTTTAGCAATCCGGCCTGCTTTTTGGTCAATTAAAGAATAGTAAATTAACCGGCCGTCTTTTTGTGTAGAAACAATGCCTGCCTGTTTTAGCTTGTTTAGATGCTGGGAAACGGCTGATTGAGCCAACCCGCAGTTGCCGATCAGTTCGGTAACATTACTTTGTTTCTTACGTGATAGGCAGCATAGAAGCTGCAGACGGACTTGATTGGAAAAGGCGGCAATCATCGGGTACTTCACAAATATATATTAGCATCTGCTAATATAATTGTCAAGATCATACAAGACTGTATATAAATAGAGTGTAAATATGGTTTTGTGTCATCTGACCATGTTCTGGATCCTCACAGAGTTATAGTTATATTACTGTGGGAGTGCCGCTTTTCTTGATGGAAGACAAACTTTTAGATGAAACTTTTTGTAAGTCCTTCATCAACTCGCTGATTTGCATCCAGAAAAATGCCCAGATCCAGACAAGAATTATCCATTGCCACGGTACCGGGGCGGGCATGAGAAACCCTGTTAGAGCAAAAATTGTAGCCACTGCTTGCGTTAGAGATGTAGCAATGATGACCTCTTTGCTGGGTAAAAACTTAAACCACCTTTCCTTGGTGTGGGCAACATAGATCAGCATATGCCCGGAAACGGTTAATTTAAGAAAGTAGATCGTCTGAATCATCCCCCAGTCAAGATGCAAGATATTTTTTATCAGGAAAAACAACAACAAGCTGTTGGCAATACCGGTTGTGCCATAGAGTGAGCTTAAAACAAAACGGCTGCGGACATTGATTTTAGCCGGGCGGGTAGTAATTTTTACCTTATCAAAAGCCAGGGAAATAATAGGGATGTCATTTAGGAGGGCAATCATAATAATCTGCAGAGGGGTTAAGGGATAAACCCGGTACAAAATCCCGAGAATAGCGATGGTGACAATCAGGCGGTAACTTTCTGAAATACGGTAAAGTGAGTATATATAAACCCGCTCGAAAATTTTCCGGCTTTCGATAATGGCGTCGCAGATTACGCTGATTCCGCTGGAGAGCAGCACTATGTCTGCCGTAGCCTTGAGGACAGAAACGGCATTTTTAACAGCCATGCCCACGCTGGCTGCCTTGACAGCTGGCAGGTCATTGACACCGTCGCCGTTTACGGCTACCGTGAAGAACTCTTTGGCTTTCTGCACGAGTTTAAGCTTATCTTCCGGCATGATTTGTGCAAAGACTCCGGCCTGGGTATAAAAAGACGCTTGGAGTGTGTCCCAACCCGTTTTATCAAGATCCTCCTTGATGATAATTTTTTTGTTGTCCAAAAGCAGCTGGTGGGCAATTTGTGCAGCGATAGCTCGGTTGTCGCCGGTGACCATAGCCACATTAATTCCGTTTTCTTCCAAAAACTGGATGACGGATTTTGCGTCCTCGCGCAGAGTATCGGACATGGCCAACAGTCCGACCAGCCGCATATTATTCTCTTTCGATTCATCGGAAGAGATGGCCACAGCCACTGCCCGGAAGCCTTCAGTTGCCAACTTTTCCACTTCTTCGGAAAAACATTTCTCCGTTTCCTTATCCATGCGGCAAAGCCCGGCAATTATTTGCGGTGCTCCGGAGGATATTACTAACTTACTGTTTCGATCTTTAATTGTCAGGGTGCTGCGTTTTCTATCTGAGTCAGCCGGTATAAAATCAATCTTTAAAAACGAGGGCGTTGCTAAATGCTGCAGCTGAACTTTTTCCAAAATAGCCTGATTTATGGGGTTGTTGTTATCAAGCGAAGCGGCCATGGCAGCGTAAGTGAGCACGTCATTGCCTGTGAAATTACCGTAAGCGCGGATGCTTTGAATAGTAATTTTATTTTGGGTAAGCGTTCCGGTTTTATCGGTTAAAAGCAAATCGACATTGGATAAATCTTCCAGGGCAGACAGGCGCCTTACCACCACATCCTTCTTGGCTAGGTTTAATACTCCGAACTCAATAATCAAGGTCATAACTGTGGGTAGGCTGATGGGAATACCGGCGATGATAAGACTCAGGTCCAGCGTCAAAAGTTCCAAAAGAGGAGCCTTTTGCATGATGAAAACCAGGCTGAGGATCACTACGGCTACCACGCTTAAGATTGTTAAGAACTTGGAAATATTTAGGATATCCTTTTCCAGCAGGCTCTCACGCCTGATTCTTTCCACTGAAAAAAGTGTCTTCCCGAAGCTGGTATTTTTTCCGGTAGCGGTAACTTTGGCAAAAACCACTCCGCTAACCAAAAAAGAGCCGGAATAAATTTTGTCATGTAGCTTTTTATCCTTGGGGAGCGACTCTCCGGTAAGGGAAGCTTCATTGACCGACCCGTGGTTTGACTCAATAATTTCACCATCAGAGGGGATAACTTCCCCGGCAAACAGCTGAATCAGGTCACCGGGCACAAGCAGACGGGAATCAATTGTCTGCCATCTTTTGTCCCGGAAGACCTTAGTTTTTTGAGCCAGATGCTCGTTTAATTTTCTAATGGCGTTATCCGCTTTGCCTTCCTGCCAAATGGTTATACTAATGTTAAGAATCAGCATAAAAATGATAAAAATGCAGTCGAATGTTTTACCGGTGATAAATGATAAAAAAGATGCGGTCAGAAGCATCAAGGAGATGGGGGATATGAATTTTTGGAGAATTTTCTTAAAAAAGGTTTCGTGTTTTTCCGGGATTTCGTTGGAACCTGTTGATTTAAGCAGCTGCTGTACTTCTTGGGTACTAAGCCCGGAATAATCCATATTTTTAATAATAATACAATTTTTGCCGAAAGTAAGTCCGGCAGGATGAAG
The DNA here is from genome assembly GCA_021790255.1 of bacterium. Classification (GTDB taxonomy): domain Bacteria; phylum Patescibacteriota; class Microgenomatia; order Daviesbacterales; family UBA10151; genus JAJYIE01. The sequence goes on from JAJYIE010000012.1 coordinate 20,483, forward strand.
ACGGCCAAACGGGTCTTTGAGGGTAGACAAACACCCCCTTGGCCTAATATAATGAAATGTAAACACGCCTTTCTGATGGACGGACTTTCTGCCCAAAACAGGGTTTCCAGTGCAAAAGCTGGGAAATATAAATCCAGCGCTTTTAAGTTGTCCAAAAAAGATCTTCTGGCGGTGGCTGAGAATGCTCCTGATGTAATCTGCCGCTTTGACAAAAAATTCCGCCTGCTCTTTGTAAATCCCGCCATAGAGCTTGCAACTGGTGTTCCACCTAAAGCCTTTATCAACAAAACTACCCGGCAGCTGGGGATGCCGGAAGAACACAGCGCAATCTGGGAAGAGCAAATTTCCCGGGTGGTAAGCACAGGAGCGCAAGTATCCCACGAATTTCCTTTTTTAACTCCTTCCGGCCTGCGTTTTTTCCAGACAATCCTGGTGCCGGAGTTTTCCGGGGGGGTTGTCAGAACGGTGCTGACTGTCTCCAGAGATATTACTGAGAAAAAGGAACTGGAGCGCAGGAAAGAAGAAACTTTTTGCTTCGTCGGGCACGAACTAAAAACCCCAGTCACCTCTTTAAAACTGGTAACTCAAATACTGCAGCGGAAAATGGTTAGGGTGGGCAACAGACTGATGGCTGAGGATCTAGCGCGGATGGACAAACAAATTGACAAGATGACTAATATCATCTCTGACTTGCTGGATACAACCCGTCTGGAACACGGTTCTCTGAAACTACAGAAAGAGGAGTTTGATTTTGATGAACTGGTTAAAGAAGTTGTTGAAGAGATCCGGAAATCTTCTCCGTCACACAAAATTAAAATTGTGGGAAAAACAAGAAAGTCAGTTTCAGCAGACCGATTACGCATTGCTCAGGTGCTGACGAATCTGATGTCAAACGCTATCCGCTACTGCTCTGATAAATCACAAATTATTGTGAGTGTTTCTTCCGACCTAAAAGTTGTTACCTGCAGCGTGCAGGATTTTGGTATCGGTATTCCGGCCGGGCAAAAGAAAAGGATTTTTGAGCGCTTTTACCGGGTTAAAGAGCATGAGCAGAAATTTCAGTCCGGCTTAGGATTGGGACTTTATATTTCATCTGGGATTATTAAGGGACACGGAGGAAAAATTTGGGTGAAAAGTAAAATAGGGGCCGGGTCAACTTTCTTTTTTACTCTGCCGCTTAAGTAAAAGACGATAGGCTTTTATGTGAGGAAGCTTTGTAACTGAGGTGCTTTACCATGTTAACCATGCTGATCATGCCTACAACCAGGGGGATCCAGCCGATTAGTACAGAGAGAGGGACGGTGAAAAACCGGATATTATAAAAAGGTACCCTCAAATATTGCCACTCTCCGCCAAACGTGTTAAGGCCTTCGGTGACAATAAACGCTGAGAAGATTGTTGCTGCAATTGTAGCAGACTTCAGGCGGTTAAAATGGATAAACTGCTCCAAAACGGGCTGCCCACCGGTAAAATATGTGACGGCGTCGGTTATGAGGGTGATTGACGTGAAAGGGAAAATTAAAATATAAGGTTCAAGGTGGTGTAGGTTATATATAACCATGTAAAGCGGAGAGATAAAAAAAACGATACCCAAAATCAGGCAGGCTTTATAAAAAAGGCGTTTTCGTAAAGATGAAAGCCTCAGGCTGAACAGGTTCTCGTCCGGAATATATTTTTTCAAAAGAGTTTTGATGACCCGGTATAGCTCGTATATGCTTAGCACAAATGAGATGTTCATAAAAAGATACATGCAGACAAATTCAATAACGCCGTAATCTGTCCACTCCCAAACTTTCAGGACTTTTACTCCCCAGACAAAGTCAATGATAAAGCAGAAGAAAAAAGACACCATAAAAAGCAGATAAAAAGCCTGATAGTGATGGCTGTTATAAAAATATGACAAAATGGAAGTATTGTTTAGCTTGTAGTCAATAAAATCCAAAAGTAACCATGATCCAAGGGCAAAAAATGTGTAAAAGGTTGACCCTTTAACAAAAAAAGCCAAATAGAAAGCAACCAGGACAAAGATTACCCCGCACCAGAAGGAAATAATATGGGCAGTTCTTGCTGTGGGCACCGTTCACTATACATTATACTACTGCTTCTCGCTCGATTTGCCAGCTAATTTGATGGTGTAGATGGCCATATCTTAGAAATTTTAAAGTTTATGTTTAATCTTAGTGCAGGTGAAAATATGCTGAACTTAAAAATTAAGCTGAATTACAAAGCCGAGCAAAAAATATGTAGTGAGTTATCTTTTTAGACGCCCGGACCCGGTGTTTATCTATCAATATATTGTGATATTGCGGATGCTTTTGCGGCCCAAACTGCTCAGAAAAACGATAAGCCGACGAACAGGCCTTTACTTTAATCGGCCGGTTTTGCAGGGAAGTGCTTGACTGAAGACTCCGTAATTTGCTAATAATTAGTTACAGAGGAGGTTTTTTGATGATCGACTCCTTAACTTTAGACAATCCGGCAGTCGTACCCGATCCTCAAACTGATATCTTACCGCAAACCCGGCCTGAAACCGCTGAACAACCGCAGACATTAAAAGATAAATATGCCAAAATGGCGGAAGAATATCGGGGATTGACCCGGAAACAGATGGGCGGTCCGGGCGAGTGGACTGATACAGACAGGGAGCAACTTATGAAGTTGAAGCCACTCGCTGAAGACGGTTTTTTCTATGTGGATTTGACGGAAAATGATCTAAGGGATAAGGAAATGGCGCTTAAATTAAGGGAAGTGGCAGATATATTAGACGGCACACCGGAACAAAAACGCGAGGAGTTGGCAAAACTAAGAAAGAAAATATGGTTTTCGGAGGGAGATGAGAAAGCGACGCCGGATGAAACTGCCCGGTTCTTAAAACTTCAAGCTGAGGAAGATGCCCACAACCGGAGAAAATAACGTTTTGTAAAACCCCGGAGTTTCCCTTGAAATTAATCCAGGTCGGAAACAGAAGGCTTCCCAAAGTCCAGCCTGACCCGGAGAAATCGGTTATTGAAACTATCAAAGGCAAGATCGGCGGGCAGGAGAAATTTGTGAATGAGGTACAATAAACCTGTTGTCCGGCACTCGGTTTACAGCGGACTGCTCCTGATGGGTTGGGGAAAAGAATATCCGGAGTATAGAAAGCGGGCTAAGGTTCTTATTCCGTTTATTTGGTGAAGGATGAAAAAATACCTAGTTTTGGCTTTTAAACACCCTGCCAGTTTTTTTATCCTGGCTGCTGTTCTGGGAAGTTTAGCCGCCTATCTTTATATTAAACAGCCTGTCGGCCTGGCCGGGATTACCACCGCGCAGTTTATTATCAAACACACCCTAAAGCCGTCCCCGTTTAACCCTGAAATAGCACCTTCTGATTCCATGAAGGGCAAAATTGCAACCTATTCAGGAGTTGTAAAATGGCAATCCAGAGTTGCCACAGAGGCGGCTCAGATAAAATTACCTGATTTTATTCAGCAGGGAGAGACGCTAGAAACCGGAGATTTTGGGCGGACGACGGTGAAGTTTCCCGGCGTCTCCAGGATCATACTTTTCTCACAGACAAAGTTAGACTTTGCGCAAACTCTGCCGGCGAACATAGTTTTGGTGCAAGGCAAAGGTAAAGTTGAATACCAAAAATTAGGGGATAAAGATATTTCCGTAAGGGCATTACATCTGCTGATCGAGCAACTTTGGGGGAATGTTGTTGTTTCCATGAGCAAGGATGATCCAACCATGACGGTTGACGTAAGGAGCGGCGCAGTAAAAATTGCTTATAATGATTCACAAAATATCAGCCGGGAGGAAACAGTAAATACGGGGCAGTGGCTGGTTTTTGATGATAAAACCAGGGAAATAACCTTGTGGTAGCTACTTGTAGCTTTTTAAAGGGTCAAGGATGGTGTTTCCCTCAAACCCAAGAGCCCACAAACCAATGCCCCCAAGATTCATGCTTTTTGCAAAGTTAACCTTGGCTGCCATTGATTGTTCATTTGGAAAAAACATCTGATGGAAAGTTCCGGTTTCCTTGTCTTTATAAATAACATATTGTTCCCGGGCAATATTGTCTGTCTGGGCGCTACATGTAGCACAGCCTTCTAAAAACTGTTCGGCGCGCCGGTTGCTGTCAGTCAGAGCT
>JAJYIE010000013.1 GCA_021790255.1 bacterium
TGGACTAATTACTGCAACACCAAAAGGTTGCACTTTGCCCTAAATTTTGTTACACCTGAGAAGTATTTAGTGTCCCACATCTAATTACCTCGTACGGTGTCCTTAGTGGTAGGTTGGGTCGCTCAGCGGGACAATACCCTGCTGGACCGGGTACCAGCCGGTCATTCCTTCTCCTTCAGCGCTCTCCATGTTACCTACCCTTTTATCGTCAATTAGCACCTTATTATTGACCACAAAAGCCGTGGTCGGGCGGGGAGTAATGGTTAAGGGCGGCATGCCGATCGTATATATGCCCTCACTGCCTCCCCAGTAGGTATCCATGTGGTTAAGCTTGGTATTGCCGTATTCTGTGGTTGCGCTGGTGTCATCTGCTAGAGAGCAGCTTTTAGGAGCCGGGGTAGGAACAACCTGCTGTGGACGCTCGGCATCAATTACCACCTTGCTTGACGCCACCTCGTAGTTAGTTGTGCCGTTAACCAGGTATGTAGGCTCCGGACAGTAATACCCGAGGCTGTTGAAAAAGCTTACCACCGCCTGGAATAGCGGATACTGCTGAGCTAGGTTGGCAAACATGCAAACTAATTGGGTTCCTATTACGAGGCTTGAGGAAACCCCGATCGGCGGAATCAGGGGGCTGAAAGTTGAGGCGGTTATAGTACCGGCGCTGGGAATGGGAGTGGTGGCTGGGGTGGGGGTAATTGTAAGCATCGCCTGGACTGATTTGACTACTGAGGGATCTTCCAGGGCAATCAGATAAGTTTCCTTGCGGGCGGAATCATCGTTATAATAGGGATCCATCAACTTCTCGCCTGTTTGAAAACCGGTAAAATCCGGGTAAGGGGTGGGGTTACAAGAAGTTGCCTTAACTACGGAATAATTCTGGCTGGAGAAGCAGTCCCCGATATGTGGATCAGTTAAGAATGCAGCAGTGTTAAAAGTGGCTGTGGAGCTGCTGGTTGTGGCATAAGCGTTGCAGGAATAATTCCACTGGCAGGCCTTATCAGAAGGACTGGTCATATCACAGCTGTTGTTTAAATACTGGCAACCCCAGACCCGGTAGTCACCGCTGTAAACCAGGCCGTTGGGGGCAGAAAAGATCGGATTGTTATCAGCGCAGGAGTTGGATCCGTAAACGGCTACCGTGACAGGCTGACCGAGTACCGGAGAGGTGGACGACATATTGATAGAAGTTTTGTAGTGTTTATAACAATCAACACCGTTGGGGCCGTTATCACAAAAATAATCGGCCGACTCGTTGCAATCTTTGATTTCCCTGGTTCCGTCACATTGGTTTGTGGCCATCACCTCGTCACTTGAACTCCAAACAGAGCTACTGCAGGAAAGAGAGTCTGAACAGCTACACTGAGCGTAGCTGATCGCACCTGTTATGGGGTTAACTATCGGCGGGCCAATATCATATGGTGTGCATGTATAATTGGTATTAACCAGTGTATACGGTTTAGCAGGGGCAACGCAGCTGCTGCAGTTTGGTGGGACGGCTGGGTTGTACATGCAAACCTGCTGGTTTTGCGTGCCGGTAGTCCATGTTCCGGTGCAAACATGTGTACCCAATGTGCCGTCAGTGGTATTGCAGTATTCCGGGTACTGGCAGTAGACGCCGGGGCTGGAATCACAGCTGGCGTGTTCTGGGCCGGGGCAGGCCCCGTTGGAGATAGAACAGGCCTGACCGTTCGGGCAGGCCCCACACAAACTCCCGCAACATCCAGGTAGACATCCGGGGGCCAAAGTCGGCGTGGGGGATTGAGCAAGTGCTGCCTGGGGCGCAAGAAAATAGATGACAAATGCAACAAAGACAACAGGCAGCAGCTTCATCATTTTAAGTGCAAAGTGGTGCAAAACCGATACAAAACCGGGGCATCTCTATTCCGGCAAAGGCAAAGACCAGCCGCAGAACTAGCCAGGCCAGGGCCATAAACAACATTCCCAAAAGGGCCCATGTTAAGGCCTGCGAGGCGGAGGCCACAGCCTTAGGCTCGCCTCCCGAAGTCAGGAATTTGATGCCGGCAACTACCAGGACTACCAGCATGACCACAAAACCCAAAGCAACTACCAGGCCGATTAATCTGACAAATAAGTTTTGCAACTGGACCACTCCGGCAGCCTGCGGACCAGGATTCATACTTTTAGGCTACAACAAAAAAAGGATCAGATCAATAGAGAAACTTAAAGAGTGAAGAAAACAAATTAACTACGAACCAAGCTTAGGCAGTGATTGGCCGGTTGTGATATCCACGCCTACTAGTTGACCAACTACCCTGAGAATTAGGTACGCCAGAGCCAATATAACTAATCCAATTAAAGCATGAGTAATGCGGCCTCGTGCTTTGGCTACTGCCTCTTTGTCGCCACCAGAGGTGATCCATTGGAAAGCACCTGCAATCAGCATAAATAAAACTATAATTGCTGCTACAACGAAGACAATAGTTAAAATATTAGTCAAAACACCAGCCAAGGTATCGCTGTTTAATAATCCGGTCTTTCCGGAGGTTTGGGTAATGGCGACGCTTTCTTGAGCAAAGGCTACTGCCGGAGCAGCAAGTGCAGCAACTGTAGCGGTTAAAGCAGCTAACTTTTTCATATTTCTATACTTATCATTTCAGATATTTTTTTCTTTGTCAAGAGGTATTTTCTTAGGCTAATTTGCGCTTTAGGGGGTACTAAGCACCGGAAGTGTGGCACCCCCCATGATATTAACATTTACCAGATTACCGACAACACGCACTATGACAAAGGCCAGCCCCAGAACGACCAAGCCGATCAACCCTTCCGTGATTCTGCCCCGGGCTTTTCCTACAGATTCTTTATCCCCTCCTGAGGTAATCCATTGGATGGCTCCAATAATTATCATAAAAAGGGCAATTATGCCGCCCGCGATAAATAAGATTTTGACAATATTGGACAAAACTGTACCGAAACTTGTACCGGAACTAATACCGTTGCCATTTTGGGATACCGTAATATCTAAATTTTGGGCAAAAGCAGTTACCGAGGTAGTAAAAAATGAATATATAGCAACAAGAGCGGTTAATTTCTTCATGGTTACAAAATTATCATGGCAAAGGAAGATATTTTTGTCAAGGTGTAACAACGCTTGGCAGGCTAAGCATTTTAGTCACGATTTCGGTGGCCATAAAAGCCAGACCTACGATCATTAGCCCTATGACAGCGTAGGTTATCCGGGCTCGGGCTCGGGCAACAGATTCTTTGTCGCCACCAGAGGTAATCCATTGGATGCCGCTTATTATGACCATGAAAAGAAAAATTGTCGGGGCCAGAATAAATAAAAGATGGATGATATTTGTAAGGACTATGCTGATCCCGCCAGCCCCCCCATAGTTGGTTAAATTGGTAATCGGGTTTGGGGGGACAACCTGGCCGATAACAGAGCTTGGACTCTCAGCAGCAATTAAATGGCTCATGGAATAATATTTAAGCTGGGTGTGCCTAAAATTTCTGGCAACAACTTTATTATAAGAAAGATAAAAATTATCAGCAAGCCCGCAATCAGGGCATGGGTAATCATCCGCCGCGCGCTCTCCACGGCATTTTTATCCCCGCCTGAGGTTAAAAACTTATAACCGCCTATTACCAGATAAAAAAAGACCCCGAGGGAGATAATAATAAAAGCAGGAACCATTAGCTGGGAGGTCAGCTCCTGCAGGCTGGATACACCGCTTAACCCGTAATACTGATCCAGGTAGACGGGGCCAAAAAGGGGGATAATTTTAGTAGAATGTTTTACTGGCATATTAAATTTATACCATAATTTTCCCTAATTTGTTGCTGCGCTGGGCAGGGTGGGGTTTATCATAAAGGGCGCCAGAATATCGTGAGTGTACTGCTGAATGGTATAGGCCAGGATTAAAATAACAAAGCCGATAATGGCCCATGTCAGCCGCCGCTGGGCCCGGGCTAACTTGTCTTTATCGCCTCCTGCAAAAAGGTACTCAAATACTCCCCAGGCCAGCCAAAAAAGGAGCAGAAATCCGGCAATGGGGATAATTATCGCGTATAGCTTAGAAATAAGATTCCCCAAGCTGGTTATATTAACAATGTCGCCGTTGAAGGTTTGGGGAAGGACACTACCACCACCCGGCAACACTAAAAAAAATCTTTTTCCAGGTAAAATCTTTTTCATTTAGGCTTGCCAAAGACTTAAGATTTGTACACCGAGAATTTGCATTAAAGCAATTGCCAGGATGATAAAGATTAAGCCGATAATGGCGGAAACAAATTGTTCCTGGCCGTGTTTAACTTCCTCCGGATTGCCGGCCGAGGCAATCATACGAATGGCGCCGATGGCCATAAGAAGCAGGGCGATGCCTCCGCCCATGGCGAAGGCAATTTTTATAAAGTCATTAACCAATACTCCCGGGTCAGTCGGGACACAACCAATGGAGGTGCCAACGTAGCCGGGGTCACAAGTGGCTGAGCCGCCGGTACCGTTTAGGGTAGTTTGCGAACCAGCGGCGGAAGTTGTGGTACCGGTAGTATATTTGGGAATAGTCCACCCACCTGCACCTGGAGTTAGGACAGGATTAGGAGCTGGGGTAGTGGTGATGGGAGAGGTGGTAGAATCATTGGTCACAGTGAAAGGATGACGACTACAATATATGTACTCCCCGTCTCCACTGCCGGGTCGGACTGAAGCCTGAACCAGATAGTCATAGCTTGACCCAAGAGTTAGTGGTGGAAGCAACCCTGAACCGGCGGTAGGGTAATCAAAACTGAAGGAAGGAGGATTAAACGATTCAGAATCTATAAATGGGTTGGAAGTAAGGGGAGTAGTCTCGCTAGAAATGTATACTCTCCCTAAATTAGCCTGATCCCCGATATTCTTAGGATAAAGCTCCAGCATATAAGAGACTCCTTCAACAGAAGTAGCTGTTACATCAACGTGAGCATTTTCGCCCATTTTTACATTACTGGGCATGGAAATGTTACAACTGGCTTGGGCTAAGGCGGGGCTGACAACTGCAACGGACCCCAGCTTGCATAATGTTCCCCCGCCGCTTGGGTTTATCAACTGCACAGTGTAAACTCCGATGTTAGACACTCCATTATGAGTAGTAAGCGTTATGCTGGAAACAGACTTGTCAGTGGGTAGAAAGTAAGCATCGCTTTCGGCATGAGAAGATCCAATATGACCTTCATCGGTTATCTGGAGCTGAAACGTGTGGTCTGGGCCCAGAGGAGCGATGCTCAAATTAAAAGTCATGGTGGCGGTGAGAGCAGTATTGGTATTTATGGGGTCTGTAAAAGAGGCGCTGGTCACGATTGGTCCGTTTGAGCCGCAATTAGATATGGCTACGGTGGCGTAGGTAGGAGTTTGTAGGTGGGCAAAAAGGCAAAGCAACCCAGCAAAAGAGATTATTCTAATAATCCTGGCCATTTAACCCCAGCTTAACTAAAACTAGTTTTCTTTGCAATAGCTGCCGGTGGAATGGTAAAATTTTGGTGAATGAAATTCCCCAAAGAAGGTTCGACGTTTCAAGGACTAGGTTCTAAGGTTGTAATGATTATTATTCTTGTTGCTCTCTTCCTGTCACCCGTCACCTTAAACCCGGTACTTCTCCACGCAGATGATAACCAATGTGACCCGAGCCGCTTCAGCGACCCCAATGACCCGGCCCTTTTAAAATGCATGGCTGATTTTAATAAAAGCCTGCAGCTTTCCATTAATGCCACCAAACCCTTGGAAGGCCAGCTTGAGTCATTAAAAAGGCAACTTAACGCGCTCCGGGCAAGTCTGCAAAATATTGCCGCGGGTATTGCTCAAAAAGAGATTGACCTGAAGGTACGGGAAGATAAGCTGGTGGAGGAAAATGTCCTGTTGGCTTCAAGGGTGCGCTCATATTATATAAATTCTTATTTAAATGACCCCTTAACTATTATTTTGTCTCATTCCGGCTCTGGTGACATGCTGCGCGATCTGGCTTATCGTCAGGCAGCCACAGCGGAGGACCAGCGGGTAATTACCCAGATTACCGCTGATATGATTGACCTTTTAAACCAAAAAGACCAGCTGGAAAAAGACAAAGCTGCCACGGCGGCCCTGCAGGCAGAAGTAGACAAAAATGCCACCTTTTTGGATGGGGAGATTAAAAAAGCCAAAGTCTACCAGGCTGATTTGACCAACCAGATCGCCCAGCTGTCCGCCAAGCAGCAGGAGCTTTTGGCAGAAAAACTTGGCAGCTTAAATATCCCGCTTTATGCTTACAGCACCAAGGGTGGCTGCTCCAGCGACATAAGCCCTTATAAAGATCCCGGTTTTGGGGGCACAAAATTTGCCCTCTTTACTTATGGGGTTCCTAACCGGGTCGGCTTAAACCAATATGGCGCCTGGGGTCGGGCCAAAGCCGGGCAAAGCTCAGATACGATTTTGCATGCTTATTATAACTTTGACAGCTACCAAAACATGAGCGCCACTATCAAGGTCAACGACGGCAACGGCTATAACACCGGCAATGTTATTTGGACCGGCAGCCTGGAAGATTATGTCAAAAGGATCTGGGAGGTGCCTGATTCATGGACGGATAACGACCTGGCGGCTTTAAAAGCCCAGGCTATTGCTGCCCGCTCCTTTGTGATGGCGGAAACGGGTAACGGGGCAATGTCAATTTGTGCTACCCAAAGCTGCCAGGTATTTCAGACCAATCCCAAAGGCGGAAACTGGGACGTTGCAGTCAACGCAACAGCCGGCCAGGTGATGGTCCAGGGGGGACAACCAATCACTGCCTGGTTTTCTTCCACCCATGGCGGCTATATTTACAGCTCAGCGGATATCGGCTGGAAATCAACTTCTTTTACCAAACGGGGTCAGGATTCTAACAGTTCTGTCGGCAGCTTTTCTGACTTGCAAAGCAAAGCTTATGACAAAGATTCTCCGTGGTTTTATTGTGATTGGGGTGGGCGCTCTGCTGACAACGGCACGGCGTGGCTGAAACCGGAAGAGCTGGCGGATATTGTCAATGTTTTGATGCTGGCCAAGGCCGATTCTTCTACCCAGGAGCACCTTTCTCAGGTAGACAAACCCAATCCAGACGGAGTGGATACCTGGGATGCTGACCGGGTAAAGCAGGAACTTCGAAGTCGTGGAATAACTCCTTTTAACAGTATTAGTGACGGGTTAGTAAGTGCGGATTTTGGCAACGGCATTACTACCAATGTCAGTTTTTCCGGTGACGGGGGGTCGCAGTCTTTTTCCGGCAGCGACTTTAAGAACTACTTCAACCTGCGGGCTCCCTCCAATATTAATATTGTTGGCCCGCTGTACAATATTGAGAAAAGATAGTAGCTGGCATGAAATAGATCCTTCGTCGTTCTTCGACAAGCTCGGGACTCCACTCAGGGCGACAAAGTAAGTCAGAATTTTACTTACTTTGTCAACTATGTGCCACTGTGCTATCATCCAAGCAAATGACTCTTTTCCCCGCCTTTTTTGATCACCCCGTCAAAATGCGCTTTTCTGAGCAGGAGCAGGATGAGCATATCGAGTTGCTCCTGCGCCAGCACTGGCTGACCAATGTTTCCTGGATTCTGACTGCTTTAGTAGGAATATTGCTGCCCTGGGGAATAAAAATTTACAGCCCGTATTTTGGGGGACAGGAAATTTGGCAGAAGTCTCCGCAAGTCGGGGCAGCTCTGGTCATTTTATGGTACCTGCTTATTTTGGCTTACATTTTAGAAAATTTCCTGCACTGGTATTTTAATACTTATATTGTAACCAACACTCACCTTGTTGACATCACTTTTTACAACCTGATGAACCGCAATATCACGGAAAACCGTTTGGACGACATACAAAGTGTTTCATCGACCGTTAAAGGGATTTTTCCGCCGCTTTTCCATTTCGGCGACGTAATTGCTGAAACTGCGGCAGAAACACAGGAAATTAAATTTATTGCTGTGCCCAATCCCGACCAGGTGGCTGATCGGATCGAAGATTTACAGGGGCTGGTGGAAAAAGGAGGAGAGAGCGGTGTCCATTGAGACTGTGGCCGGAGGGACTCTCTCCCCCCTGGGTCTTACATTGATGGTTTTTAGGGTGCTTATTGTTGCGGCTGCCGTGATATATTTTGCCTTCAGCCTGGTTGTTGTCCGCCAGGTATATCTCATGACGGAAACCCTGACCACTAATGATGCTCCTCTGATGAGGGCTTTTTCCATTATTCATGCCGGGTTTGCCTTGGGGTTGACCTTGCTTTTTGTCGGTTTTATGTTATAACGGGTGGGTAGTTGGCGGTGCGTATGTTGAAAACAGCCAAGGTTGTCGGCTTAAACTCCGATACTGATGCGGCTCTGGCGCTTGTTTCATATAGCTCAAGTATGGCAAAGGTTGCCGGTTCTGCTGATGGGCAGCCGGAAGGGTCTGCCGTACAGTCTGAGCCGCCGGTTCGGGATGATCTTCAGACAGTCGGTTTTTTTGTAATTATTTCCTGTCGGCTTGAGGATGCTTTTTCCCGTATTCGCCAGGCGCTGGCCGGAACGGAAGAAGTCTTTTTCCAGTCAACCCAACCTCTTTCCCAGCGCTTAAGCGAGGTGCTTTCTGCCATTAAGCAGTCTCTGCAGGATGCACAGAACATGGAAGTTTTGGTGGCTGCGACCCAGGAAGATCCCCTGGGAACGGTACTTTATTTTTTCCAGGAAGGCGCTAGCCTCAAATCTTATCTGTATCGGGAGGGGAAGTCTACAGAGCTGGGCGTGATGGCTGCCGGGGAAAAGCTTGTGTCCGGCCTTTTGGAGGAAGGGGACCGGGTTGTTCTTTCTACAACCAGCCTGTTTGAACTGCTCGGGGAGGAAAGCGGCCTGCTCCACAGCTTACCTGTGGGAGAAATTGGGGAAGAGATCGGCGGCCGCCTGCCGCAAAACCGGGTATACCCGGTGGCGGCAATTGTTATCGAGAGGGAAAAAACGGGAGCAGTAAAGAGTACCGGTGACGCCGTTCATCCTGCTTCACCAAGAACAGATATTCCATCAGCCGGATCACAAGCTTTTGGGCAGATTTTTGCCGGCGGCAGGCAAAGATTTTCTGCCCTCAGCAAAAAAAGGAAGCGGGCAGTTGCCGTGGGGATAGTTGTTCTGCTTTTAGGAGGATGGTTTTTGTATAGTCGGGGAGCGGGCAGCCGGAGCAATCAGCCTAGTCAATTTGACCAATACCTTAAGGCAGCCGCTTCTCAATACCAGGAAGCACAGAATTTAAAAACAAGCGACCCGAAATCAGCTCAGTTAGCTTTGCAAAATGCCATGGAAGATCTAAACAAAGCCTTGCAGATTAATCCGGCAGATTCCCGGGTCAAATCTTTGCAGGAGCAGATGCAGGGGGCTTCAGCTGAGATAACCAGGTCTTATCCGGTATCAGACTTCCCCCTCTGGTTGGATTTGAATTTGGCGGACAAAGGTTTTCGGGCAGAAAACCTTTCTTTATCCATGGGCTCCCTGCTGGTACTTGATCCCTTGAAAAGAGATTTGCTGGAGGTGAGCCTTTCTACTAAATCTTACAATGTGTTGGCGGGCAGCGAGCAGCTGGGACAGGCTCAGCTGGCAGCAATTAATGGAGAAGACAGAATCTGGGTGTATTCTGACAATAAAGGGATTGTCAATGTTAATAAAGGAGCTAAACCGGCTGTGGAGGTTACCGCAGATTCGCAGTGGGGGCAAATCAGTGATATTTACGGTTTTGCCGGCAATATTTATCTGCTGGATACCGGTAAAAACCAGGTTTGGAAGTATATTGCCATTGCCTCCGGCCATTCCGATAAACGGACATACTTTAACCAGGGAGTCAAAGTGGATCTATCTGGAGCCCGCCGCATGCAGATCGACTCCTCAGTCTGGATTTTGAAAAATGATGGTACCATTTTACGTTATACCCAGGGCGCTCCGGATGCATTTACTATAAATGGATTAGATAAGCCTTTAAAAGACCCCCACAGCTTTTATGTGGCAGATTCAACTGATAGTTTGTATGTTTTGGACAGCGGTAACAGCAGGCTGGTGGTATTTGACAAAAAGGGTAATTATGTTGCCCAGTATAACTCTCCTCAATTTGGTACTTTTACTGACCTTGTGGTGGATGAGGGGGCAAAAAAAGTTTATCTTTTGGACGGGAGTAAAATCTTCCAAATGGATCTTCGTTAAATTTTGTAAGGGTGCGTTGTGGTGCACTTAAAACCAGCGGGCACTGAATAGGATATAATTAACCCATGCGTATTATTAACCGCAAGGCGCTTCATAACTACCATATTCTGGAATCCCTGGAAGCCGGGATTAAGCTTTTTGGGGCAGAGGTCAAATCCGTGCGGGCCGGACGGCTGGAACTTTCCCAGTCCCATGCCCGGATCATCGGTGAAGAAGCTTACTTAATCAACGCCAGTATTCCTCCATATCAAAACGCAGCGATGAAAAGTTACGATCCGCAAAGAAGCAGGAAGCTGCTGCTGCATAAGTCCCAGATTAAAAGCTTAATCGGCAGGCTTTCTGCCGGCAATTTGACACTAGTGCCGGTGGCGATTTATGAAAAGAATAACTTTGTTAAGGTTCAACTTGGGCTGGCCCGTTCAAAGAAAGAGTTTGACAAAAGGAAAGTAATGAAAGAAAGAGATCATCAAAGAAGGGTGGAGCAGGAGCTGAGAGGAAGGGAGTAGTATTTAGTGTGAAGTATATAGTATATAGGAAAAACGGAAACCCTCTCCCTGGGCGCTAAATACTATACACCCTATGTGCTTTATACTTTTTTGTGGAGACGAGGGCTGTGAGCCCTGTGTGAACAGGTTTCTTTACAACATCTACAAGCTTAGCTGACATATATTTGGGTGTCAGATGTAACCTATCAGCGGGAAGCTGACACCTGATCCACGTATCTTTAGTGGCTTCGGGTGAATCAACCAAAGCTGCTGCAACCTGACTTTGTACTTACCTTAAGCTTCTGCCAGGCGAGGGAGGCTTAAAGCACCTTTAGGCGACGGCGTAGGCCAATTGCCCATCGGAACGACCAAATAAATTGGCGTTTAAATTTTGCAAACGTATTTTACGAATAAGTTTGCGTATTCGGCTTGCAGTTGTTAAAGTGCCGGTCCGTCGAATCTGTACGTCCCCGTAGTCTGTATTTTAGCATTTTTGCGGTGTAAGATCAAATCTAGTGGATATTTTGGATCTGCTTTTTCCCAAAACCTGTGCCGGGTGTGGCAAGGTTGGTTTTTATCTTTGTCCGGCATGCCTGTCCAATTTACGGCAGGCAGAGTTAGTTTGCCCTGTTTGTGAACGCCCGTCGATCGGTGGGATAGTGCACCCGTTGTGCCGGCGCCGCTTTGGCCTGGATGGGTTGTGGAGTTTGGCTGTGTATGGAGATCCCCTAAAAAAGATCATCCACAAGTATAAATACCGCCTGGTGCCTGATTTGGCAAAAGTTCTGGTTGATTTTTTAATTGAGTACTGGGCAAAATCTCCGCCGCAGTTTCTGGAAGAAATTAAGGCAGACTGGGGCCAAAACTGGGTCATCGTGCCGGTGCCGCTGCACCCGCGCAAACAAAAAGCCGGGGCTTTAACCAATCGGCCTTAATCGGGAAGTTGCTGGCTCAAAAAATGGGATTGGGATATGCTGAAGCGCTGCAAAGGACCCGTTTTACAAAGTCGCAAATGAGCTTAAAAGGGAAAGCTCGTCACCAAAATATCAAGAATGCTTTTTCCTCTAATACTAAATACCAAATACAAAATACTTATATTTTGCTTTTCGACGATGTCTGGACAACAGGCTCGACCATAAAAGAATGTTGTTATGTTCTCAAGGGGGGAGGAGTCAAAAAGGTTTGGGCAATTACCTTGGCTAGATAATGGGTCCGGACTTTGGTAAAATTGGGAAGCTAGAATAGCTGGAGAGGTCGCATAGTTGGTCTAGTGCGGCGCAGTGCTAATGCGCTGTCCGAGTAATCGGACCGAGGGTTCGAATCCCTCCCTCTCCGCCAGGCCGGGTGGGGTAGCCAAGTGGTCGTACGGCGACGGTTTCGAAAACCGTTGTACCGCAAGGTACCGTGGGTTCGAATCCCACCCCCACCGCCGCAAATTTACATCTTTGACTAACCCGGAGGACTCTGCTATATAATAGTTAGAGGTATTAAAAAACGAAACTTATGCCCAAGGTTTTTGCCAAAAAGAGCCACGCAAAGGAAGCAGAGAAAAAAGAGGAGAAAGCCGAAGCCGCACCTGAAGAAGATCCGATTAAAGTTTACTTGCACTGGACGGCTGCAGCCCGGCCTTTTCGCAA
This sequence comes from bacterium, assembly GCA_021790255.1. Lineage (GTDB taxonomy): Bacteria > Patescibacteriota > Microgenomatia > Daviesbacterales > UBA10151 > JAJYIE01. Next base: position 12,284 of record JAJYIE010000013.1, read on the forward strand.
AAAAGACCACTCCTACTTTAAAACTCTTGCCACTATTGTTACCCTGCTTGTACTCATTGCTTTATTTGCCCACGAACCGCTGCTGGCAGGGGCGATTTTAGCAGCAGCCTTTGTGGCTTACGTTTTGGGGTTTGTTGCACCTGAAGACGTTGAATATAAAATTTCCGCACAAGGTATTACCATTGGGGAGCATTTTTATTTTTGGGGTGAGCTGAACAGCTTTTGGATCGGGGAAAAAGAGGGCCACAAGGTTGCTAATATCTTTACTAATGTGTCTTTCCCGGCTCAGTTGATTATCCCCCTGGGTTCCCAGCCCGAAGAGGAGGTAAAAAGCATCTTGGCACGCTACCTGCCATTTCATGAAATCCCGCCGGAGAGCTTTATTGACCACTGGGCAAAGATTTTACAAAAGCACTTTCCTCTGGAAAACCCTCAGCCAAAAAAGATCTGAGAGAAGATAAAAACTGCGCTTTTAAGTTATGGAAACAAGTGAGGTATCCCAACCCACCGCTCCTGTACCGCCATCTGCACCTGCCCAGCAGGTGGTTGATGCTGCTTCGCAGGTTGTGGAAAGCGCTCCGCCCGCTGATGTTGAAGAGAAAAAAGAGCTTCGCCTGGTCGAAAAGCTGCTTGAACTTAATTTGGGTTTAACTTTTATTTTAGGCAGTATTGTTATCCTGGCAGCGCTGGTGCTTGTCAGCTGGAGATTTGGCACAAACCTTTTGGGGATTGCCGGAATAAAAGACAATCTGGCTCTGCCGCCTCCCCAAAACGTTTCCAGCCCCAAAATTGCAAATGCAAACACTCGGCCTGTTTTTATTAATCAGCAGATTGTGGAACTGAAGAAATCATACAGCGCACCCGAGCATCGTGTAACCCTGACGGTCAACGGCCAACTAAAAAGGCAAGTTTTTGGCTACCTGCCGTACTGGGCCGTCGATAACCTGGATCAAATTAACACCCAGCTTCTTACCGCTATCAGCTATTTTGGCCTGGAGGTGGACAGTAATGGGAATATTGTACAGGCAGACGCGGGAGGACCGCAGAAAGCCTGGCAGGTTTGGCAAAGCGACCAAAGACTGGACAACTTCTTAAAAACTGCCCGGCGTGAAAGGATTAAAGTTTATCTGACTTTTAAGGCTTTTGACAATGATAATATCGAAAAGCTGGTTTTATCTGACAGCGCATCAAAAAATTTTATCAGTAACGCCTTGTATCAGATGAATGCCCATTCACTGGACGGGATTAATTTAGACTTTGAATATGTCGGTACTCCGGATCAGAAAGTTATTGACGGCTTCTCACTATTGGTAAGCAACCTGAACAAAGAGATGAAACGCCAATACCCCAAAGCAATACTTACCGTTACTACATATATTAACTCGGCTTCTACAACTAAATTGCATGATGTGCCTATTCTGGCCCAAAATTGCGACTATTTGGTGATAATGGCCTATGATTTCCATACTCCTGATTCGGCATCGGCCGGTCCGATTGCTCCGATGGAAGGTGACGGGGAAACACTGGTAGGGATGATGAGCAGCTATTTGGATAAGGTTCCCCCGGAAAAGCTGATTTTGGCGGTAGGATATTATGGGTACGACTGGCCGGTTATAGACAATAATGCCGAAGGCCAGGTTGATGCCAGTGCTCCGGTGAAGGTTCTAACTTATGCTGATTTGGCGGATGAGACAAAAAAGGTTAATGTTAACTGGGATGACAACAGCCAGACGCCCTGGTTTTCATATATTGATTCCCAAACCGGCAAGACTAGGATTGTCCACTTTGAAAATGCCCGCTCTTTAGGGATAAAGTACGATTATGTGAACCAGAAAAACTTGGCGGGAGTGGGGATTTGGGCATTGGGTTTTGACGGGCAGAACACAGATTTGCTGCAGCTTCTGGCGGACAAATTTGCAAATTAGCCTCTGTTAAATTGTTTAAACACCCAAGCTAGGGTATAATTTCCGGGTGATTGCCCCCGTAGGCTAACGGATAGACCACAGGATTGCGGATCCTGATATGTGGGTTCAATTCCCGCCGGGGGCGCCAGGGAGAGGTCGCCTAGCGGTTTATGGCGGAAGTCTTGAAAACTTCTAAGGGCGCAAGCTCTTCGTGGGTCCGAATCCCACCCTCTCCGCATATTGGAACCTCTTCTGGCCACACTCTTTTTGTGAATTTAATCTCTTTGGGGTAAAATTACAGGACATGCGCCCATAGCTCAATGGATAGAGCATCAGATTCCGGATCTGGGGGTTGGAGGTTCGAGTCCTCTTGGGCGTACTCAAACATGAGAGTTCTTGAATCAGAAGAGGTTGAATACCTGGAGCCGATGATCAGGGGGGCTGTTGGCATGGCCCGGCTTTCGCCATGTGGAAAATCCAAACGGGGGGCAGTAGTTTTTAGGGGGGAAAGGATCTTGGGCCGGGGCTTTAATGCGCCGACGCCTCCGCATTGCTGCCTGCCTGAAAGGTGCAGTTTGTTTTGCCGATCATTCGCAGTGCATGCAGAACGTAATGCATGCTATGAGGCTCTGTCCAAAGGTTTTGATTTAACAGGGGCCTCAATATTGCATATAAAAATTAAAAACCACCAGATCGTTCCGGTGGATGAAGCTTCTTGTTTAGACTGCAGTTCCTATTTGATGATACTAAAAAGGGACGGTATGCCGCTGCGGGAGTTGATACTCATGCATGAGGATGAGGGTGACAGTCGGGTATATAAAGCCCATACTATTGAAGAGTTTTTTCAAAATAGTCTCAATGCTTTAAATAAATGAAACGGGAATTTTCTGCGGGAGGGATTGTTTTTAATGATCAAAGCCAGGTTTTACTGACCCAAAATTCTGCCAACCATCATTGGGGTTTTCCGAAAGGTTTAATTGACCAGGGACAAATCAGCAAAGAAGCGGCGCTGCGCGAGGTAAAGGAAGAGGGTGGGGTGGAGGCGGAAATTATCGGGAAAGTCGGCGACTCCAAGTATGTTTATACCCATCCGGAAACAAAAGACAGGATCTTTAAAGTAGTAACCATTTACCTGATGAAATATCTTTCCGGCGACCCGAAAGATCACGATTGGGAAGTGTCCGAGGGCGGTTGGTTTAAACCTGAGGAGGCGCTGGAACAACTTAGTTTTTCAGCAGACAAGGCTTTACTCAAAAAGGCTTTGGAGATAAGAAATGGCGGATAACAGATTTGTTTCCCGAGGCGGAATTAAACTGCAGGCGGCCTTGGACGAATTCGGGGTGGACGTCAAAGGTAAAACCGTTTTGGATGTCGGTTCATCAACCGGTGGGTTTGTGGATTGTCTGCTGCAAAACGGAGCAGCAAAAGTTTACGCAGTGGACACTGCGTATGGGGAGTTGGCCTGGAAACTGCGTAATGACCCTCAGGTTGTGGTGATGGAGCACACCAACGTTTTATATTTGGAAACCATGCCAGAGCTGGTTGATCTTATCACTATTGATGCCGGCTGGACAAAGCTGGAGCTTGTCTTACCGGCCGTAAAAAAATTCCTTAAGAGTGAAGGCATTATTATTGCTCTTCTTAAACCACATTATGAGGCGCCAAAAAACATCCTCCGCAAAGGAGTGGTTCCTGAAGGTAATGTAGCAGACATCAAAAATAGCGTGTTGATGAATATAAAAAAGCTTGGTTTTACACTGGAGCAGGAGGCAGAGTCGCCGATTTTAGGATCATGTGGCCGTGGGAATAGGGAATACCTCTTTCGCCTGAAGACAAATTAAGGCTTCTGGTAAATGACAGCTACTTTATCCTGGTACACTTTCCACCAGCCGGTTGCTTCCAACCTTTCTGGTAGCTGGGGCGGCGACTCTTGATTATAGAGGTTGTTAAGGTATCTCCAAAACAGCTCAGACGGTTTCCCCCAAATGCTCACCCGGTCAGGATTAACTGGAGCCTCCCATAGGACCTCAGTTACGTTAAATTTTTGAAACTGGTTATCAAACGGCTGGCCCAGTTTTGCAATTTGCAGGTAGTCATCAAAAGCATGACCGCTTTCAGAGGCATCAGGCGGTGTCCAGCGCCAGCTGGGCATCAGACCGTCTACGAAAACTTTTTGTCCCGGCAGCTGCCAGATTAAATAGCCGCCCCATCCGTACGTCGTAAAAAGATGCCCGTCCGGTGGGTTTTGCTGCAGGTAAGCAACTGCCTGCTGTGGGTAGCTGTTTGGCCCGCTTGAGACTGCTTCCACAAAAGCCGTGAACCCCTGAAAGAAGAAAACTGCAATTACCAGGAAAGTAAAAGACTTATACATCTGATGAAACCGCTGATGGGCGATCTTATCTTTCTCCATCTCCTGATGGAAATGGGAAAACAGCAGTATTAGCAATGGCAGGGCTGGAACTATACAAAAGGGGATATTGCGCTGGCTGGATAATCCGGCCAAAAGCAGAGCAGTATACAGAGCAGCCTGCAGTAAACTGACCCGGTTTTTGTACTTCCAAAGCAGGACGGCGGACAACACTGTAAGCAGAAGAAAGGCTAAGTCCAGGCGCATAAAAAACGGGGTCCACTCGCTAATTGACCACCGGATGGCAGGATCACCAAAAGATCTGGCAACCTCTCTCCATAGCCTTAGGCTGTAAGGATTAACCAGGGTAATCAAAACAGAGATAATTAAAACTACTAAATTATCTGGGTCAATTTGATGACTATTCCACGACTGGTAAGCAATAAACAGCAGCAGTGCTGCCAAGCCCACTGCAAACCCACCGTGCAGATTAGCCCAGATCAAAAAGAGCGCTGGTATAAGAAAGCGCACCCTGACCCACAATTTTTTATCAAAGATAATCTTAAGAAGTACAGAGAAAAGAAACCAGCTGAGAACCTGCGGTCTGATTCCCACAAAAGGCAGAAGAACGGTAGCAGCCAGAAGAAACGGCGCAGTTTGCGAGAGGTGATCGCGACGGGGGAGCTGGATAAGTAAGGCAAAGAGAGCCAGCGTTGCCGCTATTGCCGCTAAGCCAAATCTGCCGATCAGAGGATAAAGTTTAAAGATCATGATATCAGTCAGCCACTCGTGGTCCACTAGAGGAAAGCTGGGCATGGTGTAGGAAAAGGGGTCGGTTTTGGGGATGCCGCTTTGCAGGATAATTTGCCCCATTTTAAGGTGCCATCCAAAATCGGGATCAAGGGTTAGATACCCAATGGTCCAAAAAGCGACGAAGCTTACTGAGATAGCGACCAGCAAAGATTTGTTGCCGGAAGAAAACCTATTTTTCACCCTTTTATATTAGCAGGTTGGGGAAATTTTTCTTCCATTCTTTCAATTAAGGAGAAGCAGCAGCCGCAGTAATTTTGGCGGTAAAAACCCCTGCTTTGGCACTCCCGGCAGATTTTATCAGGGATAAAAAACTTAAGATTGGTTCCGGTGGAAATTTTTTGACCCAGTTTGGTAATAAAGTTTTCATCCAGGTATTTGCTGGAAAGCAGGGTGGAGGAGAAAGTTTCAAATCCGTTTTTCATTGCATAATCCGCTGTTTGGGCTAAACGAAGCTGCCAGCATTGGTAACAACGGGAGGGTTTTTGTTTTACTTTCACTGCCTCAAAATATTCCGCCGGGCGCCAGTTGGGAATGATTAATTTAATTTTTAAATCGGAACACACCTGCTGCATAGCTTTAAGCCGGGCCAGGTATTCGGTTTTGGGATGGATGTTGGGGTTGTAGAAAAAGACAGTCGCCTCGATGGCGGTTAAATCCAGGTCGTGGACAAATTTTAAAGTGCAATCGGCGCAACAACTATGAAGAAGTAGTCTCATTACCTAAAGTGATTAGCGGATAATTTGTTGTATATAGTAACACGCTAGCTGAGATATTACTGATAACTATTAAATAACAACAACCAACTAGTCTGCGGAGAGGGAGGGATTCGAACCCTCGATACCCTTGCGGGTATACAGCTTTTCCAAAGCTGCGCACTAGACCAGCTATGCGACCTCTCCTAGCCCTCAAGTCTGAATTATATCTAACTTGGGTGCCTTAGTCACTACAAACAACGAACAATGAACGACCCGCCTTTTTGTGCTACTCTGTAAAAGATGGCCAAAGAGCATTATAAAGAAGACCTGTCCGAAAAGGAGCGGAAAAGATACCGCAAACTGCTTTCCGAAGAAGAAGAGTTGGTTTTGGTCACAGGCTACGGCAGCTTGTATCTGCGGCAAAAATTTATCCTGCAGATCCTTTTGCCGGGTATTATTTTTATCATTGCCGGCTTGGCCTATACTTATTTTAACCACCTTAACTTAGGCTGGGGGCTGGGAGTGGGGTTGGCTGTTGCAATAATCGTGGCCTACCTTTTAACAGTAATTATCAACCGGGCCCACCGCTATCTGCTCACCACCCGCCGGGTTATTATCCGCGAGGGGATTATCTCTTTAAAAATTACCTCCGTGCTTTATGACAAAATTACCCATATTGAGGTTGACCAGGGATTTACTGACAGATTTTTTCTGCATCACGGGACAATTATTATTAATACGGCCGGAGGCGGAGAAGACCTTTTGACCTTAAAATATGTTGCTTATCCGGTGGAGTTTAAAAACCGGCTTGAGCGCTTGGTTCATCAGGAAAGGCAGGGTGCTCCTTTGCGCGGGGAAGTAATTGATCTTGGCGAAGAAAAATAATGGGCTTGCTTTCTCCTCTTGCGTTCGCCCATTTTTTGGGTTAAAATGACGCCCAGTCAGAGATGGCTGGAGCAATACCTGGTGGCTTCGCTTACGGGCGATCAGGTGATTGACAAAATATGGACGACCTCGACCTCATCAAGCAAAAGCTTAACATTGTTGATCTTATTCAGGAATATTTACCCCTAAAAAAAGCAGGCATTAATTTTAAAGCCAACTGCCCTTTCCATCAGGAAAAGACCCCCTCTTTTGTAGTTTCTCCCGAACGGGGAATCTGGCACTGCTTTGGCTGTGGCAAAGGCGGCGATCACTTCCGTTTTTTGATGGAAAAAGAGGGTTTAAGTTTTCCGGAGGCGGTAGAAATACTGGCCAAAAAAACCGGGGTGACTCTGAAGCGGCGCCGGGACGAAAGCCGTGATAGCAGGGAAAGGCTCTATGAGGCCAACCAAAAGGCTGGCCAATTTTTCAACCATATTTTAACCACTCATCCCTTGGGTAAAAAGGCCCTTGAATATTTATACGGGCGGGGAGTAACACGCGAAACAATTAAAGAGTTTAACCTGGGTTATGCTCCTAACTCCTGGGAATCTTTAACGCGCTTTTTAAAAAGCCGCCACTTTAGCGTGGAGGAGATGATAGCTTCGGGACTGGTGGTGCCATCAAAAATGGGAGGCTATGACCGCTTCCGCGGGCGTATTATGTTCCCCCTGATTAATGTGAAAAATGAAACCGTTGGTTTCTCCGGGCGGATTTTGGGAGAAGGGGAACCAAAATATGTCAATACGCCAGTGACGCCGGTTTTTGACAAAAGCAGCTTCCTGTTTAACTTAAATTTGGCCAAAGGGGATATCCGCCAAAAAAATAGCGTTATTTTAGTGGAGGGAATGATGGATGTGGTAATGTCTTATCAGTCGGGAACAAAAGATGTGGTGGCTACCCAAGGAACAGCTCTGACGGCCTCCCATGTTGAACTGTTAAAAAGGTACACCGATACTCTGATTTTGTGTTTTGATAAAGACCTAGCCGGTGACGCTGCCTCACGGCGGGGGATTGAGCTGGCAGATGGGGCAGGAATGAACATCAGGGTGATCCGCATTAAAGAAGGCAAGGATCCGGCCGACGTGGCCCTGAAAAACCCGGCTGAATGGTTGAAGGCGGTGGAGGATGCGGAACTTATTTATGATTATTATCTGCGTTCGGTGGCCATGCGCTTTAATCCGAAAGATGCTGAAGGCAAAAAACGGATTGCTGCGGAGCTTTTGCCGATATGGGGTAAAATCTCCGATACTTTTACCCGGGAGCATTACATCCAAAAATTATCCGCCCTACTGGGAGTTGATGAGCAGCTTCTGCGCCGGGAGATAAGTAAAGACAAAAGTTCTTCTGTTGCAAGCCTTGAAGGAGTTCTGAAACACCCCGATGAAGGATCTGTCAACCAGCGCAGCCGCCGGGAGCTTTTGGAAGAGTACCTGCTGGCGCTGCTTTTAAAAATCCCTGCCGATTTAACCTTTGTCCCGAACTTTCCGGAAACGATTTTTTTATCAGAAAACCACCGTTCCACTTATGTTTTGCTGGTTTTATACCTTGATGCTATATCTTTCCGGGCTAAATCTTTTGATATAAATGATTTTACCAAGGGGCTGCCTGTTGACCTGGTTCCCCTTATTGACAGGTTGTATTTGACGGAGATTGATGATAAATTACAAAGTTCAAAAGCTTGGGTTTCTGAGGTGGATAAGGTAGTAGCGGAGTTGAAGAAAGCTTTGGTCAAAGCCTCCCTGGAAAGGCTTTCACAGGAGATCAAAAATGCCCAAAGCTTTGGTAAAATAGAGCAGCTGGAAATTTTAAATAGACGTTTTCGCGATCTTTCTGTAAAATTGAAGAGTTTGTAATATACGAAGGGAGATAAAATGGCAGGCAAACAAGCAAAAAATGTGCAACTGGATGAAAAAAAGCTTCTTAAATTAGGCCATGAGCGCGGCTTTGTTTCCCAGGAGGAAATTATCCATGTTTTTCCCAAGCCGGAAGAAAATATCGCCGCGCTGGACGAGTTTTATCTCAAATTACTTGAGGCCAATATTGATGTTTTTGAAACAACCGCGGAAGAGGTGGCGGAAGCTGAAAAAAGTGCCTCTGATTTGGAAAAAGAGCTGGAGATGCTGGCTTCCCTGGAAGAGGGATCGGTTACCGATCCAGTCCGCCAGTACCTCAGGGAGATTGGCCGTGTTTCACTTCTTACGGCCGCGGAAGAGATTGAGTTGGCCAAGCGGGCGGAGATCGGCAGCCAGGATGCCAAGGATAGGCTGATCAGCGCTAACCTGCGGCTGGTTGTTTCCATTGCTAAAAAATATGTCGGCCGGGGAATGTCCCTTTTGGACCTTATTGAAGAGGGCAACATGGGATTGATGCGGGCGGTGGAAAAATATGACTGGCGCCGCGGTTTTAAATTTTCCACTTATGCCACCTGGTGGATCAGGCAGGCCATTACCCGGGCCCTGGCAGATCAGGCCCGCACGATTCGTATCCCCGTACATATGGTAGAAACCATCAACCGCTTCAATCGTACCCAGCGGCGGATGATGCAGGATTTAGGGCGGGAGCCGACGCCTGAGGAGGTCGCCAAGGAGCTGGGAATAGAGGCCTCTAAAGCACGGGAGATCATTAAAGTTTCGCAGGAGCCGACATCGCTTGCCACTAAAGTGGGGGATGAAGAGGACTCCGAGCTTGGTGATTTTATTGAAGCCCCGGGTCTAAAACCTGATGAACAGGCAACAAGGGCACTCCTGCGTGGGCACCTTGATGAAGTTTTAAATACCCTTTCTCCGCGGGAGAAGCGAGTGCTGCAGCTGAGATTTGGTTTGGAAGATGGTAAGCAGCGAACCTTGGAGGAGGTTGGCCGGGAGTTTGGGGTGACAAGGGAAAGAATCAGGCAGATCGAAGCCAAAGCTATTAGAAAGCTGAAGCATCCAACCAGGGCTAAGAAGCTGAAAGATTACCTGGAGTAATTATTCTCCTAATTGATTTTTAATCAGCCAGTAACGGTTGATACGCTCACGCGCGCTCCAGGCAGCACAATAGCGATATTGAGCTTCTAAAATAGCTGCCTCATCTGATAACCCTTCTTCCTTTTGCAGATCATTACTGTCAGTGTGGATCTTCCAGGCAGCAAAAAAGATCTCCTCGTAGTCGTTGGTTCTATCCCCATCTGATTTGCTATAACGCTGGGGTAAAAGGTTTAAAAATTCATAACCTGCAGCTGCCTGTCTTGCTATCTCGTCAGGATAAATTGCCGGATTACGCTGCATCGCTCCTACAAAGCCTCCCCGTTCCGGGTATTTTTCCCGGGAATCGTTGGTTTCATACTCATGAATGATCCATAAGAGATACCAGGGAATCTGGTAGCGGTTGGCGGCAGCATCATAAAAAGGGAAGCCATAGTCAAAATCATCTAGAGCTTGGTTCGTGTTCATGCCGCGAAACCCCCGGAAAATATCCCGGCTGGTGATAATCACATCCAACCGGTTTTGCTCGGCAAAAATGCTGTCCATATAAACATTGAGCAAAGAAACATCAGGCGATGGCTCGCGGTTACCACGGGAGGAAGACTCGACCCTGCTTTCTGGGCCAGTCTGATTTCCTGTGGAATCATCAATTAGCACTTGCGCAAACGTCCGGGGTAGGCTTTGTTGGGCGGCAAAAAACGGCAGGGTAAGACACACGCCTTTAAGAAGCCCTCTTCTGGTTAACTTTCGGCTAAACAGTCTTTCCATGGCATGATTTATCTGCCAAAACGGCAAGATTTAAAGTGTTTAAAGGGAAAACCTTACCCCGAGTGCGGGGATTTACAGAAGAATTCCCTCCATATTCACCCCGATTTAACTGGGGGAGGGTGCTTCACGGATACTAATCAGCACTGTTTGATTACAGCTACGATTTCCTTCGACAAACTCAGGATCATATCCTTACTCCAGGAAGTTGGAGCGCTTTTCCTAATTTCTCAGGAAAGTTCTAGCACCGCTTTGGAGAGGTATTTTACCTGCCTCGGCTTAATCTGTCAACCCCCGTTTGTAGGGTTGACTTAAGAGGTAAAGTTATCTCATTTACTCTGGATTTCGATTTCCTAAAATGTTAAAATTTCAGGCGTACAACTTAATATTCCCCTGTGGCGCAATGGTAGCGCGGCTCGCTGTTAACGAGAAGGTTCGTGGTTCGAATCCACGCGGGGGAGCCCAAGTTGATTATCGTTGTAATTTAAGATTGTATCAAAGGGTTTTAGAGCGTCATATCGCACTAATTTACCTTCCAGTCTTAGGTTCTGAAGTACAAGCTTCAATAACTGCCTTCTTTCTTCAACTTCCGAACGGACAAATAAGTCGTATGCACGATTAGCTATATCTAGTAAGTATTTTGCTGTAATGTAGTAGTTGTCTTCTGCTTCACTGAGAAGTGCCAATCGGGTTTCTAATTCTACCTTTTTCTCATTGAATGACTGAAAGAATTTGTCATAAGCATCCTCAGTAATACGCCCTTTTAATCTATCAAGGTATAAGTTATCCATCATCATGGTAAGACTTTTCTGTTCCTGCACTAATTTCTCATATTGTTTATTATGAAAATCCATTTTACCTTGATGAGTTTCGTTAAGGTTATCAAGAATTTGCTGTACAGTATCAGCGGGAAGTTGTAACTTCTTGAATACTTGTCCTAATTGCTCAGTAATACCTGCCTCTGTAATCCATTTAGCACCATGCTTGCCGTTATACTGAGTGCAATGGTAGTAAACAATACCTTTATGAGATCGG
>JAJYIE010000042.1 GCA_021790255.1 bacterium
GCATCTAAAACTTTAAGTTTAAACTGCTCAGCTTCGTGTAAATCAACTAAATATATTCTTTTCATGACACCTCCTTTCTGCCTCACTATTTTAGAAGGATGTGTCCCACATGTCTTTACACATTACGTTGATTTGCATTTTGGTTTGAAAGATACTATGATGGGCAGTAATTCTTTAGCCTGCCTATGATAGGCCTTTTGCCGCTTCTGCTTATTGTTATCGGGATAGTTTCTGTGGGCGGGCTGGTGGCAGAAGAACGGCTGCAGCCGCCGTTTTTAGCAAAGGACACCATCAACGATACGATGGCAAAAGTTTCGCCCCGGCCGACTCCAACTCAAGCTCCCTCTCCCACCCCCACTCTGCAGCTAACTCATGAACCTACGCAAGCTCCTACGCCTATCCCGATCCAAACTCCGCTGCCCACAAAAACTGTTGTGTCAGATTCCCTGCCTGAGGCAGGATCACCGGGCGGTTTAATGCAGGATACTTTCAATGCCCTCAACAGCTACCGCAGCAGCAAAGGCAAACCTATACTCTCCTGGGACGGTAAATTGGCCGCTTACGCCCAAAGCCGGGCAGCATCTTTTCAGGCAGCGGGGATGATGGATGATCATGCCGGGATCAGTGACTTTATCTATTACCGGGGCGGTTTGCAAAAGCTGGGCTTTTACTATGTTGGGGAAAATTCCGGCTTTAATTTTCCCGGGTTGGGAACAGATATTGTTGAGCACTTTTTTACCGGTGACCAGGCTCATGACAGCAATCAGCTGGATAGTAAGTGGTCGGCGGTCGGGATCGGAATTGCGGGAAATTTTATTGATCTGGTGTTTGGCGGGGATAAGATTTAGCCTGAAAATCTGCCAGCACCCAGTCAAAATGGGCTATCCGCATGGCCCGTATCCATTCGGGTAGGGTGTGTAGTTCTGCAGGGTCAGCAGCCGGGCGCCAACTCTGATGAGTTAAATCTCTGTTAAAAACATCCGGTAAGCAGGTAATAATCCCGGCAATCCTGGCGGCTTTCTGAAGATGGGTTTCTGAAGACTTAAGATAAGATGGCCGGCTTTGCTCATAGTGCTCCAGGGCTTCCGGTAGGTTAATCAGTTCATCTTTCGATGAAGTTTCGCTTTCAAAAGCAGATTCAACCAACAGCATGCCCCATAATTTATAGCTGATTGCCGTGATTGTCAAATTTTATAATGAGGTATGAATTGGATACTCCTGTTATAATTTCTTCATGAAAGTCGCGGGTAAGGTGGTTATTGTGACCGGCGCATCTTCCGGTATCGGTAGGGCAACGGCCATACTTTTAACAAAAAAAGGTGCCAAGGTAGCTCTGACGGCCAGGTCCAAGAACAAGCTGGAGGATTTATCCCGTGATTTACCCGGTTCACTGGTGGTAGCGGCAGACATAAGCCGGGAAAAAGAAGCCGGGCAGATGGTAAGCCTGGTTGCACGGTATTTCGGCCGGGTAGATATTTTGGTAAACAATGCCGGACAAGGATATGATTCACCGGTTGAAAAAACTGACCTCAAGAAACTGCAGGCAATTTTCGATTTAAATTTATTAGGGCCGCTTGTAGCAATGCAAAAGGTTATCCCGCTGATGAGAAAGCAGGGCGGCGGGGTAATTGTGAATATCAGTTCAGGAACGTCTTTAATGTATCTGCCCAATATGGGTGCTTATTCAGGATTAAAATGCACCCTTAATGCGATTTCTTTGACGGCGCGGGAGGAGCTTAAAGAGGATAAAATCTCCGTTAGTGTAGTCTATCCGTACATTACTGCAACTGATTTTGAAGAAAATACCCTTAAGGAAGATTTTGAAGCGGAGTGGGAAGATAATGGCCGGGAGATTCCGCCGTCCGACAGTGCAAAATATGCGGCGCAGAAAATTCTAGAGGCAATTGTAACGGAAAAGGCGGAAATCTTTGCCCATGAGTGGATGAAAAACAGGAAGGGTACGTGATTTTTTTGTATAATGCGCTCATGAAACCGACAAAATTTTCCGTTGCTGTTTTCTTAATCAATCCGGAAAATATCCAGGAATTTTTAATTGTCAAAAGACCACCGGATGACGAGAGACTGCCGAACGTTTGGGGGTTACCAGCAGTAACTATAAAAGGAAATGAGTTGCCTGAGGATGCAGCGCGGAGAATTGGCAAAGAAAAACTAAACACGGAAATAAAGCCAATAGGGTTTTTAGGTATAAAAAGAGTTGATAGGGGCGACTATGATTTTATCTTGATGGATATTAAAGCCGAGCTAATAGGACCGCAACCTTTAGTAAAAGAGGCTGTTACCCAGAACACCAAATATGTTGACCAACAATGGGTGAGTGATATTGATATTCTCAAAGAGGCGGCATCTAAAGGATCGTTATGTTCTCAAATAATATTGGACAACCACTTGCTCGGTTATTAAGTGTAGAAATAACGCACAAGATATTGTTCCGCCCTGCCAATTAGGACGCTACCTTGCCAGGTTTAGGCTATTTCACAGTAATTTCTCAGGTTTGCAGTATAATATGGGACTAATGAGAGTTCTGGTAGTGGAAGATGAGCACAAAATCGCCAACTCTATTAAGAAGGGGCTGGAACAGGAATCGTACGCTGTGGATATAGCATATGACGGCGAGGCTGGTTTCGACCTGGCAACAGGTGAAAGTTATGACGTAATAATTTTGGATTTGATGCTGCCGGGCATGAGTGGTATGGAAATTTGCCAGAAACTGCGGGCAGACCATATTCACACCCCGATCTTAATCTTGACTGCGAAAGGCCAGCTGGAAGATAAGGTTGATGGTTTGAATTCCGGTGCTGATGATTACCTGGCCAAACCGTTTGCTTTTGAGGAACTTTTAGCCAGGGTGAAGGCTTTAGCGAGAAGGCCGGTTAATCTGACCGGAACGGTGTTGGCAGTTGAGAATTTGAGTCTGGACACTATTACCTATGAAGTCAAAAGGGCCGGGCAGCTGGTTCAGCTGTCCAGCAAAGAGTTTGCGCTTTTGGAATATCTGTTGCGCCACCCCGGACAAATCCTGACTAAGGATCAAATTATCGGCCATGTCTGGAATTACGATGCCGATATTTTACCCAACACTGTTGAAGTTTATATCGGATATTTGCGCAACAAGATCGATAAAGCTTTTCCTGCAGAGGCGCCTTTGATAAAAACTGTCCGCGGATTTGGGTATAAAATAAGCAAAAATTAAGATGTTTAACATTGCCCGGGTTAGGTTAACCATTTGGTACTCGCTGATTATTATGCTGATAAGCATTTCTTTCAGCGTGGCGATGTACCGGATTTTGGCATCGGAACTGGATCGGGTGGCCAGGATTCAGCGGACCAGAGTAGAGTATGTTTTCCCCGGTTACCAGGTAGGACCTCAGGGTGATTTTCAGCCTGGTTCGGTGAATGTTTTATATTTTGATCCGGATTTAATAGCTGAAACAAAAAACCGCCTGGCGACAATATTGGCAGGAATAAATTTACTGATACTGGGAGCTTCTGCCGCTGCCGGCTATTTCTTGGCAGGCCGGACTCTTCAGCCGATTAAAGAAATGGTTGATGAGCAAAACCACTTTATTACTGATGCCAGCCACGAATTGCGTACACCCTTAACTGCCATGAAATCGGAAATTGAAGTCAATCTGCGGGATAGTGAGTTGAACCTGGCCGGAGCAAAAAATTTACTGAAAAGCAACTTAGAAGAGGTAAATAATTTGCAGTCTCTTTCCGACAATTTGATCGAATTAACCCAATTTAAAAAAGGTGTTAACGGTACAATAAACTTTGAAGATGTGTCATTAAAATTGGTGGCAGATGAGGCGGTAAAAAAAGTTGCCAGCCTGGCGAAAGATAAGAATATAGCAATAAAAAGTAAAGTGAGGGACCTGAGGCTTGAGGGGAATAAACAGACTTTAACAGAACTCCTGGTTATTTTTTTGGATAACGCCATTAAATATAGTCAAAGTCATTCAACTATCTCACTGACTGCCGAAAGAGATGATGGTTTGGCCGTGATTAAGATAGCGGATCAGGGGATTGGTATCAGCCGGGAAGACATCCCCCATATTTTTGACCGTTTTTACCGGGCTGATAAGTCAAGGACAAAGGTGGATGTGCCGGGGTATGGCTTGGGGCTCTCGATTGCCAAACAGATTGCTGATAAGCACGGGGGAACAATTAGAGTACAAAGTGCTCCTCTGGAGGGTACAACTTTTACTATCCAACTTCCTATAAGGCAAGCAGATAAATTTAATGGTTTCTTTAAGCACATTCTCAGTTAGGATTTGTAAATTGGCAGATAAATAATAATCTTATGGGATTTATTTTTACAGGACTAAAAAAATTATTAAGCAGCCGGACCAGGGTGATTATAGCGGTTCTGGTTATTGCATCAGTTGGCTACTTTGCGTGGAGAACGATAGGGAGAAGTAAACCGGCTGTGCAATACCAGACTACCCAAGCAACTAAAGGCACGTTAATTTCTTCCGTAACAGCATCAGGGGCAGTTAATGCCGGCAGCAGTGTGCAAATTACCACTCAGGTTTCGGGTGTAGTGACACAGGTTTATGTCAGCGACGGTGATACCGTTACCCAAGGAGAAAAACTGGCCGAAGTCCAGCTTGACCAAACTGCCCAGGCGAAGGAGGCGGTGGCTTACGCCAGCTATATCAGCGCTCAAAACAGTGTCCAGAATGCCCAAAATAACCTCCGTTCCGACCAGGCGGCTTTGGAAAATGTTTTGAATGATATCCAC
>JAJYIE010000014.1 GCA_021790255.1 bacterium
CCTTTACCTCAGCTGCTATTGCTGGTTTCAAAACTCATCACCTCCTTAAAATACTGTAGTTTATTACAGAAACACTGTGTATTTTAAGGGGTACCTGTCAATATCCTACAAGATTACTCAGCGCATTACTGGCCGCTAATCCTGTACCTCCGATAATATCTCCTACAATGTTTGCCATAATTTGATTTTTTGTTTACTCCTTGTTATAATTGGCTTATAGTATGACCAATAAATTATTTTTTATATTTATTTATCCCGTTAGTATTGCCAGTGCTTCTTCCGTACAAAATTTTTTTCCTCCTCAAGCTCCTTTATGGGCAAGAGCAATACTTGGTATAATTGATTTATCTGTCATCTTTGGGTTTTTTATTTGGACTAAATTCGTTTATGAATTAGTCCACAACCTACTAACCCATCTAAATAAAAAACCTTCTTAAACTTTTTCTTTTCCTTTCTTTTTTTCTTAAAGTTACCCCCTAAGAAAGCACCGTTTCTGATCCCTATATGGGTCTATCAGCATAGCTTTTAACCAATGCAGAAAAATATGGCAGGAATCCAACAACCCACACACTTGACGTTAACGTTACTATAGCAACAGATAATGGAAGTGTCAGTATTTCGGTGCACGATCAGGGTATGGGTATAGATCCGAATGATATGGAAAAATTAGGAAAGAAGTTTTCCAGATTAGATCCCCATACAAATGGAAGTAAGTTGCCTCGTCCCGGTGGATCAGGACTAGGGTTGTATACCTATAAAGGCATTATCGAACATCACCAAGGCCAACTCGTTATCGAAAGTGAGGGTTTAGGCAAAGGTTCAACATTTACTCTTAAGTTCCCTCTGAAAAAACCATTCCAGGAACTACAAAGCTAACATCGGAAGAGCAAATATCTAATGTGACAGATCAATATCAAAAAAGCCAAATTACCCGTGAGGAAGCTAATAAACAGTTTTGTACATTAACAGCGAGATCAAAAGAAGAACAACAAAAAGCAATTGAATCCATTAGGAAATATGCCAACGCAATTGATGCGGGTGGTGTAGGTAATTGGACAACCCAGTCTACCTTAATTCCTACGGGAGTGACAGGTGAACAGTACACTGTAATCCAAGAAAAACTGGATAGCTTAATCGAGACTTTGGTTTATAACCGGGCTACTCCAACAGCTATTTACGTTGGCTACAAAGCCTTACGCCGGTTAATGACTTGGAATATCGGTATCTACCGCACAGAAAGAGATGATAAAGCTTTGGGCAATGGTGTCCCGGCTAAGTATCTCTCTCAAGCGGGAGAACTGGATATTGTGATGATTCCGGGTGATGCTTTAAATGACGCTATCTTCGTGGTTGATGAAACCCGTTATGGCTATAAAGCTTTCAAGAATCGTGGTTGATTTACCGAACTGCTTGCTAAAACTGGAGACAGTAACAAATGGCAGGTACTCGGAGAATACACCACTAAAGTCGCAGTACCACAGGTACACGGGTATCTCCACAACTTAGGACTGTAATAGTTCCTAAGAAGGGTTAAGAGGCTTCTATATTCCAGAAGCCTTTTAAAGTCACTTTTGAGCAAACTTTCTTGCTGGATGCTATACTTGAAAAATGTTTGGTTTGGTTATTATCTTAACGGCTAAGTATGCTTTTTTACTCAGTATCCTTCTGGCCTTGCTTTATTTTATCAGAACGAGCCGCGAAGAAAGAAAAAAGTTGGCAATACTCACAATCGTTTCTTTCCCCTTGACATATATCGTTGCCAAAATTTCTTCAGTGTTTGTTAATGACCCTCGCCCTTTCGTTGTGGAACATACAAAACCGCTTATTTCCCATGTTGCCGATAATGGTTTTCCCTCTGATCATGTACTCTTAGCCATGGCCATAACAGTGGTCATTTTTACTTTTCATAAAAAGTTGGGAATAGCTCTTTTTGTTATTACTATTTTGATCGGAGCGGCCCGGGTAGCTGCCGGGGTTCATCATCCGTTGGACATTTTTGGTAGCATGGTTATTGCAATATTTGTTACGGCTACCGCAAATTATTTATTACCAATTGTTTACTCCCGTTTTACCAAAAATTCGTAATTTCCCTGATAGTAAAATTCGGTAGAAGATGGCAATGAGAAGAACTGGGGAAGAAACCTTGGGGTAAAACAATAAATGAACCCCCAGAACGGATTTACTTTCATTGGACAGTTATCTCATAAAATCCGCTGCGTAGTTGTGCTAAAATGTTGTATTGTTGTAAAGATTTTATGACTAAATTAACTGAATTTCTGACGAAAACTCTTACCTCAAAACTTATGAGAAAAGTACCGGAAGTAACTGTTTTCTTTTGGGTTATTAAACTTCTGACAACTTCCATGGGCGAATCAACCTCTGATTACTTAGTCCATACCGTTGACCCGGTTATTGCTGTGATTTTAGGAGCCATCGGGTTTATTGTTGCTATTATCCTGCAACTTCGGGCACGTAAATACGTTGCCTGGATTTATTGGCTAGCCGTTACTATGGTTGCCGTCTTTGGCACCATGGCCGCGGATGTAGTCCATATTGTTTTGGGTGTACCTTATCTTTTCTCCACAATTTTTTTTGCCATCTCCCTTGCTATTATTTTTACGATTTGGTACAAAATTGAGCAGACACTATCAATTCACAGTATTGTCACTTCCCGTCGTGAACTCTTTTACTGGGCAGTAGTTGTTGCCACCTTTGCTTTAGGTACAGCAGCCGGAGACATGACGGCGATCACCTTGAACTTGGGTTATCTTCATTCAGGGATTTTATTCGGTATTTTATTTCTGCTTCCCCTCATTGCCTATAAAATCTTGGGCGCAGAC
The DNA here is from genome assembly GCA_021790255.1 of bacterium. Taxonomy (GTDB): domain Bacteria; phylum Patescibacteriota; class Microgenomatia; order Daviesbacterales; family UBA10151; genus JAJYIE01. The sequence goes on from JAJYIE010000014.1 coordinate 2,841, forward strand.
GAAGTATTTACCTTTTGGTTTTCCTATATCATGACCCGCCCTTTTGGTGCCTCATTTGCTGATTTATTCGGCAGAACACCGGATCTCGGTGGACTTGGTTTTGGTACTGGAAAAACAAGTATTATCCTGACAATTTTCATTATCGGTTTTGTCCTCTATCTATCAGTTACACGGAAAGATACAACGCGAAAAGAAAGCGAAGTTCTCTATAGCCTGACAAAATAGAGCCCCTGAAGGGAGTTTTTTTAGCTGCTGCCCAGATGAGCTTTTAGTCAGTCGGGTTTTTGCCGCCCGGTTTATTTTTTACTCCTCTCTAGATTGATATACTTCTATTAAGCTGTTAAAATGTGACAGTATTTTTAAAAGGAGTGGTTCAAAAGAAGAACTGTCGTCCGCACATCCCGATTGATCCACAGTCATGCGGATTTATCGGGATTGTCAGGGAATTGGACGGGATTATACACGCACGAAGTGTCGTGTAGGTTCAATCCCGCCGAAAGCGGGAGACAACTGTCCTGTCCTCGGCACAATCTACGATGACTTTCCTATGACTGAATTAAATTTAGAAAAGGATGATAATATAGTTTCACGAGAAATACCTACTCAAGATTTACTTATTGCAAAAATTGCGGAGACTGGAGCTAAAGCAAGGAAACATGATAGGGAAAATATGCGTAATGAAAGGCTGGCTGATGATGCCTTTGAATATCTCCCAGCATCTAAAATTACAGAAAGGCTAAATTATTCCAGAGCATGCGCTCTTGCAGTTGCAGATTATTTAGATGCCATGTCTCAGTCTAGTATTACGGCAGTGTCTACAAATGAGCTTTATGGGGGAAATTCAGCTCTTAATCCAGTTAATCAAATAGATCGCCAAATATGGGCAGTATGTGCAGCCACCTTAAGAAATCCAGGTCAATCGAATGCGTTAGATATTTTGCTCGTAAGCGCTTTGTGTAATGAAAGAAGCAGGATTCTGTTTACGCATATTGCCCAAAAAAATAAAAGTACGATAGATCAAGAACTTATGACCCACTGTTCGATCGCTTATCTCAGAGCTGCTTCTTATACAAAAACTATAGCCAAAAGAGCGGGGATATTGGGTAAAAATTACGAGCTGTTAATGCAAAGAGGCCTTCATATTTCTTTGAATAGGGATAGTTTGGTCGGAATAATTATGCCTTAATTTAATATAATCATTGAGTTGTTTTAACTGGAGAGCCAATACCCCTGTCTATTCACGATCAGCAAAAAATAAGGTATAATTTAGCCTGTTGAGGAGGTCTATGACTCTGAGCCTGTCGAAGGGTTCAATCCGACTTCCATCCTCGGCACCATGGACTCGTAGCTCAGTTGGTTAGAGCGCTTCATTTACACTGAAGAGGTCAGAAGTTCGAGTCTTCTCGAGTCCACCGGCCTCTTCGTGATTCTATTGTTCCTCTTTCAGGTCGCTCTCCTCAATCCACCCGGCTGGTTTTTGCCAGCGATAAAAATTATCCGGGCCTTCCTGACCTTTTCCGGATACAGATTTACTGATTAGTTTGTGTTCATGGGTTTCTTTGTCAACGCCGTAAACACCCACCCATCCGGTATAGTGCTGGTAAATATAGCCGAACTTCTGATGATTAGTCCTGACTGAGTAAGCGATCGGATCAAGATTTATTCTTCCGGTCAACTTGGCCAGTATCTCTACCTGGCGCTGATTAAAGGTCTCCCCCACAGTGGTGTCCGTTTCATCGATCCAGGGTTGTTTGTCGCTGTCATCGGCGTATGGGTCATAGCGTTCCCGGATGTGCAGCGGCAAACCTGCAATATTTCGTTCCGTTTTTATCACCTCCTTTTATGCCGGGGCAGGCCGGCATTTACAAAATATTTAATCAGTCATTTTTTGATATGCAGAGCGGGATTGTCGATAACCCTCCCATGTTTCGTATTTTGACAGGCACTCCTGGTCGATCTGTCCACAGAGACGATGACCTTCCCAAAAGGTCTCCATGTCGTTGGCCTTCGCACCAAAATATATCATTCCTAAAGCGCTGACGGCGCGGATTCTCAAACTGCTTTCTATTTCAAGTCGAACATACCTTTTGCAAATAGGGACCATTTTCCGGGGGCCCAGGACATTCCCGATGGCTGACAATGCAGTTTCTCTGGACATATCCGAACACTGTTGGTTCTTAAAAAAGAACAGGCAGGCAGCCAGATGATTTTTGCCATCCTTAATCCCGGCAAGGCAACTTTCCAGGCTGTCATCATTTTCGGGATTGTCGCTATTTTGTGATTTTTTATCCAGCTGTATCCATTTTTCAGCTAAATTAATTTCCGGATTTATATTTCTTTCCATTTTAATCACCTCCTTAAAAGTTTAATCAGATTATCTTTCCGATTCATGCGGTTCGGTGTCATGTTTTGTATTATGTTCCCGGAAAATTTGCCAGGCTTCATCGAAACTTAAAGGGCCGCGGGTTTCCAGGCTGCCGTCTTTCCGGCGTAAATAAACAAAACTGGTAACCGGCAAATTAACAGTGATAAGCAATTTACCGTCCCGGTCGGGATGGGTTCCTATAACGTATTCGGGTCTGATAAAGTTCTGTTTTAAGATTTCCTGAAAACTGTGCAGATCTGTTTCTTTGTTCATATTTTTTGTCCTTGCTGTTTGCTGCGGAATTGAATAATTCCTTTGGTGTCAAAATAGGTTAGCTCGCTCCATGGTTTTTCCATTAGTTCCCTATCACCTTCAATTAACCTCAGATAAGCATCAACTCTGACTCTGTTATCTCCCTCGTCGTTCCTGTGAGGTATTCCAGTAATGTGGTTGCCTGGTCTCTTTCTTCTGGGCTTAATAAATCATCGAGGTAGCGGCTTAGGGCATGGGTTCGAAAAATGCTTTTGCAGTGGGAATTTTTAATTAACCGGATCAGTAATTGGGAACCATCTTTTTGGAGAACCCAGATTTTACCGAGAAGAAATTTTTCTCTTTGAAAATTTTCCGTGGTTTTTAACAGGTCCGGATGCGCAGAGATGTCCCAAAATCCATCCGATTGTTCCTGAACCGGGCTTTTCTGCAAGCCCACATCATGCAGACTCCATGAATAAGTCGGTCTTGTACATTCCTCAATTAAATTTTCAGTTTGATCGCTTTCGCTGGTCATAATATTGTTATTTTTGTAAGTTCGGCTGATGAAAGATTTCCAGCCCTGATTTATCAATTATCATTTCCGACGATCCGTCACAGACCTCGGCCAGACCATGATGGAAGCTGTCTGCAGATTCAAAAGCTCTGTCAATGGCCAAAGAGAAATTATGGTCAAGATAATGGTATTTTTCTTTCCTTTTGATGATCATCAGCCCCTCAGAGAATGGGACCATTTGATCGATATCTTTGCTGACAGCCATCCGGTTACCTGAAATATCTAAAAGGTAGGTTGCACGGTCTTTGGCGGCGAAGGCAATGCCTTCAGAAAATGAAGTCAAATGATCATACCATGCATTAAAAGGGTTCTCGGCTTCCCGGTTAATGAAGTACCACTCAGGCTGGTCTGGGCATAAGTCGTAGTAATCCCTGCTCCAGGTGCCGGAGTTGACGCAGGCGAAACTTTCCTGAAAATCCCAGGCGTCTGTAAAAGAGCTGGTCATCTTTGTGCCGCTTCGGTCAATGAAATAGTTACTATGCCGGTGGTCTCCGACTACCGCCAGCTCTTCCGAAAAACCTGCGGCGTGCCAATATGAGGAACGGTCAGTAGGCAATACTTTTTTGTCCATGCTGTTGATGTAAATATAGTCCTGATAATTTTCATCGGTAGGTCCTGGGTAAGAATAAGAAACTTCAGCGACAGCCAATCCTTCGGAGAAATGGCGAAGTCCAAAGTAAGGACGAGTCACCGGTTTGCCCTCATGATTTATAAAAAAAGTGCCGGCATCATGCCAGTCAATAGAATTATCGCGGACAATGGCCAGGCCGTTTTTAAAACCTGATTCAACCGTCCAGTTTGTCGGAAGCCGGTCTTCCCCGGCGCTGTTAATCAGCCGTCTGTCTAACTGATAGGTACCGCGATGCTCATCACCGTTTTTAAATTTGTGAATTTCGGCTACGGCGTAACCTTCTTGAAAAGGGTGAACCATATCGTAGGTCTTAAACGGGAGAGTTTGACCGTTTCGATCAATATAAAATCCGCCTTTCCCGCCGAAATTATCAAAATTGGCGATGGCAATTCCTTCCGGTGAAAACTCTCCGACGTAAGCAAAACCGTATTCATCGGCTAAAGCTTTACGGAGTTTAATCTCATAAAGATCTGATAACAAATTGCTGTATTCTGCCGTTGAAGGCGAAACAAGCAATGTTGGCTGCAGTTCGTTTTTCATAATATTTCTTTGCCACTTTTGGTGACACTGTGAATAGTAAAGCAGTCGGATTTGCATTGCTTGATATGTATATGATAAAATAATGACGACATTAAGTTAGAGATGAAATATAAGCAAAGCTTGAAATTTTTGCAAAGCAAAAATTATAACTTCAAAGAGGCCAAATTCGGGAACGGTTTTGCTCTTCCCAAATTGGCCGAAGTTAAAAAATTAATTGATGCCGGGTCTCCTTTTACTCTGGTGGGCATGCCGGGAGTGGGGGCGACGACATTCCTGCGATTTCTGGCTATGACCGACCTGGCATATTTTGTATTTGTTGACCTGTATGAACTTACTTCTCCTGATAAAAGCGGGCTGTTCAAGCTGCTTTTAGGAAAATTAAGTGGTGACGTGGCCGGCAAAAGCGACCAGCAGGTTCTTGACTTATGCCACCGGGAGCTGGCAAAACTAGCTCAAAGATACCCAAAAGTGGTAATAATTTTTAATCGTTTTCAACAACTGAAAAGGGATTTTGATCCACAGTTTTTTGCCAACCTTCGCTGCCTGCGCAATGCCGACAGGGAAAATATCGTCATTATTGCTACGGCAAACCGGACACTGGCGGAAATATCCCCGGAAGCTTTGGGTGGTTTTAACCTGAGTATTTTTGCAAGAAACGTTTACCTGCAGCCTTACCCGGAAGAAGATTTAATCAGGACAGAACCTTATTACCGTGAGGGATCTAAGCTTAATAAAGATGATTTGGAAAAGGTTTGCCGTTTTTCCGGCGGTCACCATGTGCTTTTCCAACTACTTCTGAAATCAGGGCGTTTGGGCAAACCCCTGGATGATCCGTTCATTAAACTGCAAGTGAAACAGCTTTACGAATATTTAAGTTTTACTCAGAGAAAAACTGTACTGAAAATTGCTCTGGGGAAAAAAATTGATAAAGTTGATGATTACCTTTTAGATGTTGGTCTGGTGAAAAAGACTGGCAAGGATTTTCAGTTATTCACTCCCCTGCTCACGGAGTATTTGCAAACCTGCCTGCCTGTAAAATTACCCGCCAAGGAAGCCAAGTTGTTTGCACTGCTAAAGAAAAACCTGGGGATGTTGGTTGGTAAAGAAGAGATTTTCCATCTGTTGTGGCCTGCCTCGGAAGATTTTGACCTGGGATCTGACTGGGCCTTAAACTCCCTGGTTTACCGGATGAAAAAAAATCCGGCTTTTAAATCCTCAGGGTATATAGTTGAAAGTTGCAAAAAGCTGGGGTATACACTTTATAAAGATTGAGTGAAGATCGAGTTTGGTTTAAGTACCTGAAGAACCCATTTATATTTCAACTAACATATTTATAAAATAGATGAATGGTCAGAAGAAAGTGTACCAATTGTGGGCAAAAGAAAAATATTAAAAAGTTTTATCAAAGAAAGCGAGGGGAAAGAGCTGGCAAGTATTACGAGATTTGTAAAGAATGTTACAAAATAAGAGGCAGAGCTTATTATTTCAAAAATCATGATCGCCAGTTATCTTTGGCTAAATTGAGGAAGCGGAAATATATAGGAGAACGCAAGATTTGGTTAGAAAAAGTAAAAAACAGACCTTGTGTAGATTGTGGTAAAATATATTCTCCTTGGGTTATGGACTTCGATCATAAGGATGGGGGGAAAAAGGGTGCGAGCATATCTTGGCTGGCGATACATAATACATCGAACATTGAAAAAATAGAAAAAGAGATAGCAAAATGCGACTTAGTATGTGCCAACTGTCACAGGGAAAGAACACATCAGAGGTTGCAAAAAAACAAAGATGCCTCAGTTGCCAACGTGGTCAAGGCGGCGGTCTGAAGAACCGTTTATGTGGGTCCGATTCCTACCTGAGGCACAACTAGCGGGAGTAGTACAGTGGTAGTATGCTTCCTTGCCAAGGAAGAGGTCGCGGGTTCGAATCCCGTCTCCCGCTCCAGACGGGATAGCTGTCCTAAAAAATCGTTCTTAGCTTCAAAATTGTGGTTTAAAGTAATTATTTTACCTGTCAGCAGTTCGTGCCTGAATTTATTTCAGAGAGACGGGATTGGAACCATTATTAAGGACCTCACCTCAAGCCTCTTAAAAAGTACAGGAATTATCACAATCGGCAGAATTTTATTATACAATAGAAAGTGATATAAATTTAGTATGTCTGAAGGAAGCTTTGCACCTGAAGCGTTGGAAGATTTGGTAGTAGCCAAACAACCGGAAATTAACGAAGTCCAAAGCTCCCGCGAATATGCCCCTACCCAATCAATTGCCAGACTGTTAGCGTTACCTTTAGAACAAAGAAAAGTGGTAGATAAACCCATTACCGCTGCTACGAAAGTGTGCCTAATAGGAGATGGTCAGGGGGCAGATACCAAACTATTTTCTTCGGTTGTAAGGCCGGAAAATATAACCTCTGTAAATTATGACTTAAGAGAAGTTACTGCTGCTAATGAAAGATTTGAAAGGGAAGGATCTGCTGTCCGGATGAAACAGGCAGATATTACTAACGCTGACAGTTTGCGTAACGCAGGTTTAGCTGAAGGGTCTCAAGACTTGGTGGTTGCAGCCCATGTTTTAGAAGTACCCATATTCAATACGCAAATTGGAGACGAAGTTGCCAGACAAAAAGCTGCACAAAATGAAAAATCTTTTGCTGATAATATTGCAAACGTATTAAAACCGAATGGTGAAGCTTTAATCTTCTCTTACCCTCAACGCTTGACTCAAAAAGAGGCAACAAGACTTGGCGTAGAAAAAGTTACTCCTGATGCTGCAAAATTTTATGATATTGAGTGGCGCCAAGATTTGACTTATGCAGAGTTATCGGCAATTCGCAGCCAAGACGAACTTACTAAACTTTTCGGGGATAAATTTACAGTAATAATTGACAATACAGCGGACGGTTATGCTGTTAGATTAAAAAACTCCCCGCTCTAACTACTCCTCAAACTAATTAATAGACAAAATCACTTATTTTTCTTCCTGCACAGCTTGATAAGCCTCCATGAGCTTAGTGAAATGAGAGAGGTATTCAAGTGAGAGCGGTTCCAAATAAAATGCGTCCGCCGCTCCGAATGGATTCTCACTTCAACTCTCTTCCGGCAGAGGTTGGAGGATAGTATGGCGGAACTCTGGATTTTCCCAAAAATTCGCACCATTGATATTAGCGGCCATAATTTGCCTGAGCCAGGGAGCGAGTGTAATAACTTCCAATTTACTTGCCAGCCGGATATCGTTGACCGGTTTTCGGGTATCAGTTCCTAAAACAGTGGTGATTTTCGGATGCTGCATTTTTTCTTCCCAATCCCTGGTTAATTTAAGATGAGCAAAGCAGACCGCGACGGCCAGCGCACCGTATTCATCCAGCTGCTGGGTAATTCTCTCCAGGGTGCCCAAAGTGTTAGCCTCATCATCATAAAGCAGGCAAATTTTTCCCTTTACCATTTGTTGTTCAGCTGGGGAAAGCTCCATGATGCTTACCGAGTAGCATTCCAAGCGCGTTTTGTTAAAAGATACCGAGGGTGTGCCGGTGTAATCGGAAATCCGCGTAGCGGCAGTATTGCGCCCCTTGTCGGGACGGACGGTAACCGAGTTATCCGTGGTAAGCGGGACGCGGTGGTTGTTGATTTTAACCCCGCGGCTTTGAATTTCATCAATCATTATTTTCCATGGAGATAAAGGGGCCATTGGTAGTCCGGCTTGGGCTGCATAAAATTGAGCTGAACCGGAATGTGGTTCAACACCGGTTAGCAGATCATAAAATCCAGCCAAAATTTTCATGTCTGCCCGGACATTGACCGGAGTTTCCTTATATTGTCCGGTTTTTGAATCGATATTTTTGTCCTGCCGGCTAACCATATGGGTTAGAGTCAATGTGGCATACTTGGCATTAAGGGTGTCTTTAAAATGGTCAGCAACCCGGGCTATCCGCAGAAGGTCAGCTTCTTCCTCAATAGTGGAAACCACATGGACGATATCAGCGCGTGGCGATTCCCCGATAATTCGATATTCTTTTTCTTTGTCATCAAAAATCTTGTCTAGGTTGACCGCCGCAGGATATGCACCTAAACTCTTCTCCCGCAAACTTTGGGCAAGTTTTGTGTTAATGTCACCGGGATGATTGGCCAAAACTACCACCTGGCACTTCTCCAAATCTGCTTTCCGGCTCATCTCCTCTACTCTATCGGCCCAGAACTTTCTGGCAAAATCAAAGCTTACTTCCTCCGCTTTGTCCACGATCTGACGGCCTTTTTCATCACGGTGTGACTTTGTTGTAAGAATTGGCACAAATAATGGTGCTTCCTGGGTTGCCGGCATAACTATTAGTACTATAAGCCTATAAGCTTTACCCTGTCAAGGGTTGGCCAAAATCATTATGAACAAAAGCTCCTTAAAATGGAACTGGGACAAAGTGTATACAAAGACTACTTGTCTAGGGGTAGGTTTTTCAGGAAAGCTTTAAAATCTTCACCAATGTCATCATGGTGCAGCCCGTATTCCACGATAGCTTTAAGATACCCAAGTTTATCGCCGGTATCCCGGTAAACAGCGTCTTTTAGCTGCAGCGCATATACTGGTAAACCTTTATCAATCATTCCCTGCATACCCAGAGTATAAATCAATTCCTGGTTTTCGCCTAAGTTCTGCCTGGCTTGCTCCAGCGGCTCATAGATATCAGCGGTGGCAATAAACCCGCCGATTGCTCCCAGATCTGACGGAGCATTTTCCCGCCCGGGTTTTTCCATAATCCGTTCCACCTTGATTGTTCCATCTTCCACCGGCTGTCCTCCCACCACCCCGTACCTTTTATACTCATCATCAGTGGAAATTTTAACGCTGCTGATAATCGGGGCCTGGTATTTTTCAAAAGCCTCAATCAGCTGCCTGGCCCGGCTGGGGGTGGCATCAATAAACTCGTCCCCCCAGAAAACAATAAACGGCTCATCCTGTAAAATATGGCGGGCGTTTAAAATGGGTGTGGCGTTTCCCTGCGGCCCTTTTTGCCGGACATAGACAAACTCCGCCAGATCGGAAATACGCCGGATCATCTCCAGCTCAACAGTCTTGCCTGCCCGGGAAAGTTTTTCCTCTAGCTCAAACTGGTTGTCAAAGTGGTCCTCGATGGAGCGCTTGTGCCAACCTGTGACTATAACAATTGTTTCAACCCCGGCTTCCACCAGCTCCTCCACTACCCGCTGGATGATTGGTTTGTCCACCAGAGGCATCATCTCTTTGGGCATGGCTTTGGTTTGCGGCAGGAACCTGGTTCCAAAACCCGCGGCGGGAATAACAGCTTTTTTAATTTTTGCCATATCCTTTAAAAAGATCGCCCGGTTGTGAAGCGATCTCAACATTAGTATATGCCAGACTCCACTAATGTCAAATAGATTACAGAACCAGTAACAGTTATGGGTTAATATTTACAGCACAGGTAAATGCTTTTTTAAAAACTCTCCGGACATGTTTGAATAATGCTATAGGGTGGAAATTTAACAGCAAATATGATATTATGGGTTCCCTTAAAGCAAGCCCGACAAAAAGTTCCTGTGCTTATCTTATGGAGGAATCGCTACCGGCTTAAAAATTACAAAATTATATATGGGACAGAGGATAAAATATAAATTAAGCTGGATTGGCAAATTACTGTCGCCTTTTGCAGGAAAACATCCCGCGCTGCCGGCAACTAAAACTATTAAACCGACTGTCTCAAGCGGGATGCTTGGAGCAGGAGTAATCCACCACAAACGAAAGCTCATCACCCACACCACCCTCCACCCCGCCCAATCAGCCCTGCAAACATTGGTTCCCTGGCAGAAGATTTTCTTGACTTTTGTGGGTTTGCTGATAGCAGGCGGTTTGTTTTTAAACACGCTGGGCACCGCTATTTTGGTGATCAGCCTGCTAAGCTTGATTTATTTTTCGGATGTGCTTTTCAACCTTTACCTAATTATCAAGAGCCTCTACTTTCCGTCGGAAATAAGTTTTTCTAAAAACGAAATGCACCGGAAATGGGAAGATGAGCTTCCCGTTTATACAATTTTGTGTCCACTCTACCGAGAGGCAGCGGTGTTGTCATCCTTTGTGGAATCGATTAAAAGGCTGGATTGGCCTGCAAGAAAGCTGGATGTACTGCTTTTGTTGGAGGAGGATGACAGTGAAACTATCAGGGCAATCAGGCGGATGAGACTGCCTTATTACATAAAGCCTTTAATTGTTCCCCATTCCTTGCCGAAGACAAAACCGAAAGCCTGCAACTACGGTTTGAATTTCGCCCAGGGCGAATACCTGGTTATTTTTGATGCGGAAGACCGACCGGATTCGGACCAGTTGAAAAAGGTTTACCTTGGTTTTACAAAAGTTCCGGGAAACGTAGTTTGCCTGCAGGCCAAGTTGAACTATTACAACCCCGGTCAAAATTTGCTGACTAGGCTGTTTACTGCCGAGTATTCCCTCTGGTTTGACGTGATTTTGCCGGGCCTGCAATCCATCAACACTGCCATCCCCCTGGGCGGCACCAGTAACCATTTTAAAATCGATGTTTTGCGCAAACTGCAAGGTTGGGACCCGTTCAATGTTACGGAGGACTGCGATTTGGGGATCAGGCTGTTTAAAGCCGGTCTTCGCACGGCTATTATTGACTCAACGACTCTTGAGGAAGCCAACAGCCGGCCGAAAAACTGGGTCCGCCAGCGTTCCCGCTGGATTAAAGGCTACCTGCAAACCTTTTTTGTCCATAACCGTCATCCGCTGAGGATGATCCGGGAACAGGGAATCCATGCCCTGCTTTTTCAGCTTATTATCGGCGCGCGCATCTCTTTTATGCTCATAAACCCACTCCTTTGGCTTATGACTATTGCCTACTTTACCATGTACGCGCGCTTCGGACCATTAATTGAATCGCTTTATCTTGGCCCATTTTTTTATATGGCCGTTTTTGCCCTGGTGGCCGGCAATTTTATGTACCTTTACAACTACATGATCGGAGCGGCTAGGCGCCGGGAGTGGAGCTTAATGAAATATGTTTACCTGATTCCATTTTACTGGCTGATGGCCTCAGCGGCTGCGGTGGTGGCAGTCTGGCAGCTTCTAACTCGTCCTCATTATTGGGAGAAAACCATCCATGGCCTGCATTTGCAAAAAGCAACGGCAAAACAATTTGCTCAAGTAGTGATTCCGGAAAATGTTGCTCAAAGGAGAATGATGGTTTCTTTTGAGGGAGATTTCTTTGTTCAATGGAAAAAAATTAAATCTTTGATCTCCAGGAGAGAAATGGTTTTTGGTGGGGCGTTATTTGTTGTGGCTAATACGGCCAGCAATGTTCTGAACTTCGCTTATAATGCCTATCTCGGAAGAGCGTTGTCGATAGAAGACTTTGCAACCATCAGCTTATTTGGAAGCTTCTTATTTATTGCATCTGTTCCCTTGGCTGCTATGTCAGCAACTATTTCGCGAATGAGCGGGTATTTGCTGGGTGGGGGCCAGAGTGGAAAAGCGAAAAGTTATGCCCTTTCTTTTATAAGGATTACAGTTAATTACTTGCTGCTTATTACCTTAGTGTGGCTTATTCTGACCCCGCGGATGTCGCAGTATTTCCATGTAGAATCAACGTTGCCTTTCCTGCTTTTTTCTCCGGTTTGGATTATAGAAGTTGTCTCGATGAATATTTCCGGGTATCTGAGGGGTACTCTTGCTTTTGGCAGAGTGGCAACTGTTGTGGTGGCTTCTTCGCTGATTAAATTGTTAACGGCTTGGGCTTTTGTTGCTCTTGGTATGCAAAGCTTGGTACTGGCATCAATTTCTCTGGGGGTGTCTGCAGAGCTTTTCTTAAACTGGCTGTTTATTCAAAAAGATAAAAAAACTAGTTATAAGCCGCATGAGGTTAGGTTTGAAAAAGGATTTTTTGCTGCATGTTTGCTCAGCGGAATTTCTTCCATCAGTTTTTTCGCGATGGATGTAGTGTTGGCGAATCACTTTTTGACCCGTTTTGAAGCAGGTGAGTATGGTCTCCTCAACCTGGTAGGCAAGGTGGCCTTTTATGGTTCCGCGATACTCGCTCCGTTCACCATCCCTCTGGTTTCTCGTAATCTTGGTGCCGGAAAAGACAATAAAAAAACTTTGACATTCCTTATAGGCGTGACTACAAGTTTTGCTGCTTTATCCTATATCATCTTGGGGCTGGGTGGAGAATTTTTCGTACCCTTACTGTTTGGATCAAAAAGCCATTCAATAGTTCAATACCTGCCGGTGTACGTTATTGCTGTCGGCCTGTTTGCTGTGACCAGGCCTATAATATCCTATTTTCAAGCATCTAAAATTTATTTATTTTCTATCATTGATTTTTTAGTTGCGCTTCTTCAGATTGCCTTAATAACTATATTTCATCACGATATTAAACAGTTTGTCATGGTTATGCTACTGACATCCACAATTAACCTGATTCTGATCCTATTACTCTATAAATATCTGTTACTGATTAAACAGATTAGTTTTAATTTTACGGACTTCAAAGAATTACTCTTCCCCAAAAATCTAGAAAATGGAGCCAAAGCCCTTAGTTATTCGAAGCCGCTTCAGATTTTAATTTTTAACTGGCGGGATACAAAACATGTTTGGGCCGGAGGTGCAGAATCCTATGTCCACGAGCTGGCCAAACGCTGGATTAAAGATGGAAACCGGGTGACCCTTTTCTGCGGCAATGACGGGCATTGCCCACGAAACAGTAAAGTGGACGGGGTGCAAATTGTCCGTCGGGGAGGTTTTTATACCGTTTATATTTGGGCTTTTCTTTATTATGTTTTAAGGTTCCGTGGTAATTTTGATGTAGTGATTGACTCAGAAAATGGCATACCTTTTTTTACCCCGCTTTACGTGCGCAAACCAAAAATGCTACTTATACACCACATCCACCAGGAAGTATTCCGTGAGCATCTGGCTTTTCCGCTTTGCCACATTGCAATTTTTCTGGAATCCCGCTTAATGCCTCTTTTGTACCGCAACCAAAAAGTTATCACCGTTTCCAACTCTTCGCGGGAGGAAATTTTAAAGATGAAACTGGGCAAAACGGCGGAAGTGGAAGTTGTCAATCCAGGTGTGGAACTGGGACTTTATAAAAAAATAGCTAAAACAAAGTACCCTTCTCTGCTTTATTTGGGCCGGTTGAAACCTTACAAAAATATTGATGTTTTAATCAAAGCTTTTAAAAAGATTGTTGAAAACTACCCGGATGCTAAATTAAATATTGCCGGGACCGGAGAAAGTTTACACCAGCTGCAAAACATGACAGCCCACTTAAATTTAAAAAGGTCAGTTAAATTTTTGGGGAAAGTTAGCGAAAAACAAAAGCCGCAGCTTCTGGGGAGCAGCTGGGTGATGGTGCAGCCTTCCATGATTGAGGGTTGGGGTATTACGGTCATTGAGGCCAATGCGGCCGGAACCCCGGTAATTGCTTCTGATGTCCGGGGCCTTCGTGATTCAGTTCTTCACAACAAAACCGGTTTGCTGGTAAAACCCCAACACATTGAAGAACTGATAGAATCGGTCAGTTTATTATTTGCAAACAAAAAAATGAGACTTAATCTGTCCAAGGAGGCATTTATCTGGTCAAAGAATTTCTCCTGGGAAAAAAGTTCGGAGACATTTTTTTCGATTATTAAGAATAATACATTCAGAGGTGCAGAAATCTCTTATGCGGATGCAGCCGTATGCGAGAATAGATTAAGGGTTAGAAAACAAGAATTTAAAAAAATATGAACAGACAGATTAAATGCTTAAATTCCAGGAGACTAAAAATAACTTTTCTGGACTTTGATGATATAAGAAATCCCTTGCTGGGAGCCGGTCAAGCATGGTCAACGTTTCATGTGGGAAAGGAATTGGCCAAGAAAGGTCATAAAATAAGCGTGATATCCAGTAAGTATCCCGGGTGTCGTGATCGATTTGAGGGCGGTATTGAGTATAAACACATTGGTTTTACAACAAATAATATTAAACTGAATAATCTTATTTATATTTTAAGCATCCCGTTTATAATTCCCAAAGTTAAAGCAGACATAATTATAGAATGCTTTACCGCTCCCATTTCAACTTTGTTCAGTCCGTTATTCACAAAAGTGCCAGTAATTGCTAAATCGACTTCATTTGAAGCAGAGCGTTTTACAAAACTCTACCATTTACCGTTCAATCAAGTCGAAAAATTTGGGTGCCGTTTTTACAAATATTTTATGCCATTATCCCCAAACTTAGAGAAAAAAATGAAAAGCTTTAATAGAAATATCACATCTTTTTGTATCACTGAGGGAGTTGATAAAGAATATTTTTCTAATGAAAGGAAGTCACCCAATCACCTACTTTATCTGGGCAGACTGGACATCAACCAAAAAGGAATTGATTTATTGCTGGAGTCATACAACAAAATTAAAGGCTCAACCTCCATCCCATTAGTTATATCCGGGGATGGTCCGGATAAGGATAAAGTAAAAGCTTTAATTCATAATTGGGGTCTTGATAACCAAGTAAAAATGGTCGGACCGGTGCATGGTAAAGAAAAGCAAAAACTCCTCTCTCATGCTTATTGTTTGGTATTTCCATCAAGGCAAGAAAGCTTCGGTCTTGTGGGTCTTGAAGCGCTAGCAAGTGGGATCCCAATTGTCTGCTTTGATATACCCGGGTTAGCCTGGCTGAATAAGAAAGTGGCCTTTAAAGTAAAGCCGTTTGCGGTATCACAATATTCAAAGTTGCTTCTACGGATGACCGACCGCAAAAATATAAAAAGGATGAGCAGTATTTATAGGGCTTACGCAAAAAAATTCACTTGGAATAAGATTGCAGATATGTATGAGGAGTTTTTTATGAGAGTCCTTAGATGGGAAGGGGGTATCTGAGATGAGGAGCAAACGTGTTTCCGTAGGAATTTCTGCTTATAACGAAGAAAAAAATATTAAAAATGTTTTAAGGGACATTCTTTCGCAGAATCAAAACGGATGGAAACTAAAGGAAATTTTAGTTTATTGCGATGGATGTACTGATAAAACTGCTGAAAATGTTATGAAAATAAAGAACAGGCACATTAAGCTTGTAAATGACGGGAGAAGAGCTGGCAAAACGAAACGTGTCGGACAGATATTTCATGAATTTGATGGTGATTACATAGTTATGTTTGATGCAGATATAAGGTTGTCAGGTAGAAATATTATAAATAACCTAATGGATGCCTTTGACAAAAACCCAAATATTAGGCTGGTTGGTGGTAACAGTATACCGTTTTTCCCAAAAACTTTTTTTGAAAAAGCTAACTACTCGACTTTCATGGTATTTTATCAATCGAGGACCACGCTGCACTGTGGACAAAATATTTTTGGCTGTACTGGTCACTGTTTGGCCTTAAGGCGCGATTTAGCAAGAGAAATTAAATTTCCCAAGATTATGAACGAAGACGTCTATATTTATCTTTTTAACAAATCCATGGGATATGACTTTTATCATGTGCATAAAGCCGTAGTTTATTATAAATTACCAACTAAATTGTCAGACTATCTGAAGCAGATATTTAGGTCAAACCCGGAAGCGGTACATCAAAATTTCGAAAGATATTTTGATAAATTAGTTTCCGAGGAATATAGAAGACCATTTAAATTTTATGCTGCGGCAATTTTCAAAGTTTTTCTAGAAGATCCTCTGCCCACAATGTATATAATTATAATAAATATCATAGCCCAACCTTTCTACGCCTTCATTACAAAACGATATAAAGTGGCATGGCCAACTGCACAATCAACTAAATAATTATGTATAAGGATTTTTTAGTCAACTTACTGGAAAGTATAAAAGGGCGTGTAACTTTTTTAGAGAGAACACGTCCAGATCATGAATTTATTGAAAATGATCCTTCGGGGCAAGACAAAGTATATAAGAAAAATGCCGGTCACTCTGTTTCTATTAGCCGTAATAAATCTGGTGGAAAGATAATTATAAAAAAATCTGGTCCTTCAGCTAGAAACTCGTTTTATAGACATCTTCAGTATGAAGCAGAGTTTTTTAGAGTTTTAAATACATTTCAAAAAAACAGGAAAAATATAGACGTTTACGTGCCGAAAATTTATAGTTTGTCGAAACGTGACAATAATTTGAAAATGATTATCCAGTTTATTGAGGGACGAACTTTAAAGGAGACAGATGAAGAGCAAAAACTATTTTTTTTAGAGAAGTGCTTAATTCATATGCGCAGGGCCAGCAAGATTTTAAATAAAAATGATCTGAAAACTCTACCGACTAGAGAAATGCCATTTTTTGTTCTTCCATTTCCTATATATGTTTTTTTTGTAGCAGCTAAATTGAGGGATATAAAGTTATTAAACTTGTTGCCTTTGTTTTATCGAAATTATTTGATGTCTAAAAGTGCTAATAGCCTTTGCATAGCGCACAGAGATCTCCACTCCGACAACGTTTTACTAAAAAGAGGCAATATATACATGATAGACTTCGAAATTGCTGTACTGTCTGATGAGGAGACGGATGTTGCTATTATTCCAATATTGTATCACCAGGAAATTTCATTCAATAAAATTATGCTACTGGTTAAAAAATTTACTAAGAATAACAACCAGGCGAGAAGGATATACGCATTGACTGTGTTTTATATGGTTCAGCTCCTAGCCCTCCAGAAACGGGACAGCCGCTATTTTAATAATGCTTATCGGTTTTTAAAAATATTTACGAAAGTTGTTACCCCGAACTTTAATCGACTCTTTAGTGAATTTAAGGACGAGCCGAGTAGGTTGGTAATCACAGAATAATCCATGACTAAAGTAACTCATTTAAACAAAAAGTGGCTCTCTATATCAATTGGGATACCGGCTCATAACGAAGAAGCATCAATTGGGTATGCCATTAGATCAATCGCACAGCAAAAAAGACGATCTTGGATGCTGAATAATGTTTTTGTTATCTGTGATGGTTGTTCTGATCATACAAGTGGGAAAGTAATTTCACTGAGAAGAAAGTATAAATGGATCACCTTGATTGATGATAAAAAACACCTTGGTAAAACGGCGAGACTTAACCAGCTGCATAAACTGAATAAAAGTGACATTTTGATTTATATGGATGCGGACACTGTTTTAGGTAATGACTCTATAGAAAATTTGGTACAACATTTTATAAATCCCAATGTTGGTATGGCCTGTGGCAACAAGATTCCTACACCGCCCAGAACCTTAGTGGAGAAGCTGGTTGATGTTTGGTATGAATATTTTTATCTAATCCGGAAAAGTCTCAGCCATGGTGATAATGTTTACAATGCTACTAGCTGCTATACGGCGATCCGCGGAGTTGTTGCAAAAAAATTTAGATACCCAGCAAGTTTACTGTCATCAGGAGCTTATTCATATTTTGAGATTAAAAAAAGAAATTTGAGTTTTGTGTTTGTTGCAGAGGCAAAAATTTATTTCCGCTCCCCTGCAACTTTGTCTGAATATTATTTACAAATTACCAGAAATACCGAAGATCAAAAATATTGCGCAAAGGCATTTGGCAAGAGCATTTATAGATACTATCTTATTTCATGGGCATTTAAAGTGAAGGCATTATTGCAAATGATTGAGAAAGAGCATTGGGCAATGCCTTTGTCGATTTTGTTTAATATCTATACTAATTGGAGGGCAGCGAGTATGAAAGAAGGGAAAAAAACTTTTTGGGAAGTCGTGCATTCAACTAAGCAACCGATTAAGATATGAAGAAAATATTTGGGATCAGTATTTTTGCTTTAATAACAGTTTTGCTTCTGGCTTTATACAAGGGCGACTTTTCGAGCTTTTTAAAATACCAGTCAGAAACAACCACTGATTTGGGCGGACCTTTTGAATCAACTAACAGCAATTCAAGATATGCCTTAACAGAGGCAATTGTACAAAACCACAGTTTATTTTTTAACTTAAGCCTAGCGAAATTCGCCTCCCCGGATATTACAAAATATCACGGCAGATACTTTTCTATTTTTACTCCTGGTGTTTCTTTTTTGGGCGTGCCATTGTATATACTGGGCAGTTTGTGGGGACTACCGCAAATTTTTGCCTATTTTTTGAATATTATTGCAGCTTTAATAAATGTTTTCCTAATTTCCCGTCTGGCAAGGAAATTAGGAGTGGCTTTTTACCCGGCTTTGATCGGAGGCCTGACTTTTCTATTTGCCACGAATTCCTTAGTCTATGCCTTAACTTATACCCAACACGAGTTGAGTACCATGTTGGTTCTTTTGGCATTACTGAATGCTTTTGCCTCCAGAACTGTTTTGAAAAATATTGAATTGGGAATAATTTTCAGTGCCGGAATGCTGATGGATATCCCTAATGCTTACCTAATATTGCCAGTGACAATATTTGTTTTATTTAAGCATTTAAATGTGCGGCAGCTGAATACCAAAATTAATCTCAGATTAAATTTAAAATTTATTTTTGTTGGTCTCGGTTTGATCCCGCTGCTTATCTTTTTTGGCTGGTATAACTACCAGCTGACCGGATCTTACTTTAAACTAGGTCAAACCATCGGCCGCGCTCATGATAAGTTTGTCCAGCAGGCGGACCAGACGCCAGACCAGTCGGCTTTGCAAAAGGCCGTGGCCACTCCGTTTTCAAAACCTTTGATCTCTACCCCCTTTAACACCCGCGATGAGCTGAACGGCTTGTATATTCTTCTGGTCAGCAATGAGCGGGGATGGCTTTACTTTAGCCCAATTGTTTTAATTGGTTTGTGGGGCTGGGGTTTAGTCTACCGGGCAGGAAAAAACAGGGAATTCTTAGCAGTAATTGCTGCAGTTATATTGGCAGACATTGTTTCCTACTCCATGTTTGGTGACCCGTGGGGAGGTTGGGCTTTCGGCCCGCGCTACCTGATTCCGGCGGCAGCACTGCTTTGTACCTTTACCGGTGTAACCATCCAAAGATTTTCCAGAAAACCTTTATTTGTCTTAATCTTTACCGGTTTGCTTGTTTACAGTGTGGTAATCAACTCTCTGGGGGCTTTAACCACCGCTGCTATCCCTCCGAAAATGGAAGCAGTTAACCTGCCTTCTCGCATCCCTTATACCTATAAATACAACTGGCAGTTGATTGACACGAACTTTTCCGGATCGCTTTTTTATAACCTGTACCTGAAAAAAAAGATAGCATCCAAGACTTATCTGTACATATATTCCGCAGCCGTTTTAGCAGTTTTCGCCTTTTTGTACCTGGCAGTTATTTTAGAAAAAAACGAAGGGCGAAGCGGATGAAAACATGGGAGATAAATTTATTGTTTGATAAAAAACGGCTGGAGCGGCTGAGGGAAATTTTAAGTGGCGAGGGGCTTTTTTTTACCACCCTGGTTTTGGCAGGGCTCTCAATTATTTTCTTTGTCGTTTTTTACGAAAACGGTTTGGGGCTTTCATATAATGACGCGCGCTCACATCTTGATATTGGCCGCCGGGTGGTGGAAGGGTTAAAACCGGGCTTGGCACAGCTAGGAAGTGTATGGCTGCCCCTGCCGCACCTTTTGATGGTACCCACGATTTGGAATGACTTTATGTGGCATTCGGGACTTTCCGGGGCTTTGATTTCCATGATCTCTTTTGTGGGCACCGGAGTGGTAATTTACCGCTTTTTAAACAAGCTCAATGTGGGAATGGCCGGCCGCCTGGTGGGGGTTTTAGTTTTTGCTGCCAATTTAAATATCTTGTATATGCAGTCAACGGCGATGACTGAATTGCTGCTTCTTTTCACTATGACCGCCGGAGTGTATGAACTGGTCAAATGGTCTGAGTCTGATAACCCTTTTGATCTTTTAAAAAGTGCTTTCTGGATTATGCTCTCCACTTTAAACCGCTATG
>JAJYIE010000015.1 GCA_021790255.1 bacterium
TTGAATAAGCCCCCAAATCAGGAGAAAAGACTTCTTATCCATTATCCGGAATACTATCAAACTCCGCAGTTTATCTGCAAGCGGCTTTATCAATCGAGCAAAATACTCTGTGAAAGCGGGGGCTCAATTAAGAAATATTCGTCTTTTAGTAATTAGTAACCGTTTAGGATAAAAGGGGATGGAATTAATCCCTGGCCAAAGGAAAATAATTACTCCGGCAAAGACGGCGATTATTCTTTCTGACAAGCTAAAATTTTGGCTTCTTTCTTTCATTAAGCCAACCGCCGTGATCATCAGCAAACCGTCAACCATCAAAAAGAGCCCGATGACGATAATCAAAATTGCCAAGGCAGCGCCGGGGAAAAATAATTCTTCGGTTACCAGTAAAGCCACCATCACTCCCCCCTGATCGTCCATTCCAGAAAAAATTTTTAGCATCTCTACTATAACCACAGAAAAGAGGGGGCCACCCCCTCTTTTCTTACCCATCATACGGTTACCCTGTAGACAATAGATAATTTTCCGTAAGGGATAGGTAATAATTATTCCGGTTGTCTACCCCTCACTCAATATTCCCAAGCGCCTCACTGACATCCGCCGGAGTTTCGTACTGATCGTCAGGAAGTTTTTCTAAAGTCTGGATCACTTCCGGATCCGCTCCTTTCTTCATGGCCTTTTCGATCAGCTGATCCCGACCCACCGGATAATCCGCCCCGCTCAAAAATTTTTGGACATGTATCGGGTTGACAGCCCCACCTTTGCTCCCCTGCTGCTTCTGCTGGTCGCTCTGATTTGCATCATCATCCATTTTTCCTCACCCCCTTTCGGTTTTAATTTAACTAAAGACACATCAAATGGGAGGTAAAAACCGGTAAGAAAACGGCAAGAGAAATTGCCCGGTTTAGTGTAATCTTGGTTATTAACAATTCCTGAGGTTGAGTTGAAACATTATAGGATTACCATGAAAGGCCCACTATGATCAATCGTACCCCTGGTGAGAATTGCTATCTTTTTTGCCCGGATTATCTCTTTCTGAGTCTTTTTTGGATTATTTCTTCTCCTCCATCTTTCACCTGACCGCCCTTGTAACCCATCACCGGGAAGTATCCCGCACTAAACCGGTCTTGCAGACTCACCTTTTCTCTTTGGGCGTATTTGTGTGCTTCGGTATGCTCAACAACCTTCACTTGGGAAGCGCCGAAATCCTCCAATACCGCTTTAACCTCTTCCTCGTCCCGGAAATGGGCAGGCACTAAGATCAAAATACCGCCCTGCCTGATGCTATCCTCGTAAACCTGGGCTTCTTCTTCTGGAACACCCCAGCCGGTCAGGGCTCCGATCAGCCCGCCAGCTAAAATTCCGGTGGCTGCCCCGCGGATATAGTCACAGCCGCCGCTCCGCTCAAACCCAGCGCCGTTGCCAGAGGACCACCGATCAGAAGCATCCCCAGCCCCGGAATTACGCCGGTGCAACCAATATCCCGGCCAGAGCACCAATCGCCCCACCGGTAGTTGCTCCGGAAACAGCACCTTCGGTAACGCTGACACCCCCTCCCCGGGATACCACCTCCCGTGGTTTGCTTATATCTCTCATTGCCACGGAAATATCCTGGGGACGGTAGCCCCGGTCTTCCAGTTCATCAACTGCATCTTCCGCATCCAGTCTGCTGACAAAAACTCCAAGGACCATTTTTTCCATTCCTTTCACCTCCACTCAAATGCTTCCAGCATACTATGCCAGCCAGTTCAAAGCGGAGTGATAGTTGGGTAAGAGTTGGGTGAGGAGGATTACTTAATCGCTAGCAGTTCTACTTCAAAAATTAAGGTAGAGTTAGGGGGGATCTTTCCGGTAGTCCGGTCTCCGTAGCCCAAATCAGGCGGGATAACCAGCTTCCTTTTTCCGCCGACCTTCATGCCGATGATCCCTTCATCCCACCCCTTGATAACCCGCCCAACGCCGATTTGGGTAGTAAAAGGTTTCCCGCTGTCATAAGAGCTGTCAAATTTGGTGCCGTCAGGCAGAGTCCCTGTATAATTGACCGTCACCATATCACCGCTTTTAACAGCCGGACCGGTCCCCACATTCAAGTCCTCTATCTGCAGCTTGCCCGAAGAAGTTGCGCTTTTTTCCCCGGCATCGGAAGCAGAAGCAGGCGTGATCTGGGCGGCGCTATTTTGCACTGTCTGCGACATTTGCCATGCCTGGTTATTTTCCACCGGCTGAAAAGCAAAATACAAAATAGCGGTAGCCAAAACAAAAGCGCCAACAATAATAAGCGGCTTTCTGCTCATTTTATGTATTTTTAAATTTAACATACATGGCAAGTTTTGAAAAGCCGCAGAAACTCAAACTTTGGGGGCAGGAGGAGCATGCGGAGGCACATTGGGCCGGGCTACTTGCGATAAAGGAGTGATCATTTTCGCATCTTTCAGGCTGAAGGTTACCACAAACTGTGAGCCCTGATTTTCCATACTCTCCATCGAAATACTTCCGCCCATTTTTTCCACCAGCTGCTTGGTAATCCACAATCCCAGTCCCGTACCGTAAATACCAGTAACCCTGTCATCATTAGCCCGAAAGAATTTACCGAACAGCCCGCGGCGGTTTTTCTCTGAGATACCAATCCCCGTATCTTTAACAAAAGTTTTTACTTCATCCTTTTCTATCCTGTGCCCCACACTAATTCCTCCTGCCGGCGTATATTTGATGGCGTTACTCAAAAGATTGCTTATTACCTGATGCATGCGGTCGCTGTCACAAAGAACCGGCAGTGGCGTTTCTGACTTCTGATAAGTCAGGGTCAGTTTTTTACTTTGGGCTTGGGGTCTGTATTCCTCAATCACTTCAGCAATCAGCTCCCGTAAATCATACACCGCTAAATTAAACTGCAGCCTTTTCTGTTCAATGCGGGTAACATCCAAAACCTCATCCACCAGACTGCGCAGGCGCCTTGTGCTCTCACTGATAACCAACAGATTACCCTCTACCTCAGGATCCCCGTTGACTGCCTCGTTATCCATAAGGACCGAAGCATAACTGTTAATCACAGTGATCGGCCCCTTAAGCTCATGAGAGGCCATGGAAATAAAATCATCTTTGAGCATGTCAATTTCACTCAGCTTCTTAAAGAGTATGGAAATCTGGAAAAAGCGGAAGTGGTTTAACAAAAGCAGCAGCGTTACAATCATTGTCCCTACTAAAATTATCAGGGAATCCCGCGTGGTACTGTTCGAAATAGCGTCAATTTGAGCAGCTGAAAGATAAATATTTAATATTCCCACCTTTTTGCCGCTTGCATCCCGAAGTGGTGCCGCCACCAGCCAAATCCTTTCATCTCCCCCATTTCCCACGGCAGCATAAATTTGTTTCGAGTAAACCTGATCAGAGCCCCATGCTAAGCTGTTTAGGGTCGGGTCATAGACTGAGGCTGTGGAAGGAGATGTAGACGTGAGTGGCGCCAGATTATCCTGATCCATCCGGAATACCTCCACCGCCCTGATTTCCGGCAGCTTCCTGACTAAACCGTCGAGTGCCTCCTGTAGAGTTGCTGAGGCGGTAGCTGATTTTAAACTGCCTGAAGCGGAAGCCAAGCTTAGCTTATCCTGCAGGTATAAAGCGGTAACTGATTGCACCATGAGCGCCTTATTGTTCAGCTCAAAATCCATATCCTTTTGCACATTTTTAAGAAGATAAATTGTGTTCAGCCCCAGCAGAGCCGGTACCAGAATTACCACCAGCACCGCATAGATAAACTGGGAAAGATCCGGGTTGATGACAATTTTAGGCAGCTTGTTCATTGGGTAAAGTCACACTTGTTTGGCTCTGTCTTTTAAAGTGGTAAATTACCAGCAAGGCTGCTAATCCTGCTGCAATCACCAGCATGGTGGCAAGGGCAAATTTTATTAAAGGGGCATCGGCGTTGGCAGAAGCAAGCAGCAAACTTTCTCCGTTGGTACTGGCAGCATAAGCCGGAGCAATGGTGAAGCTTGCTACCGGGGAGCGTGTTTTTTCTCCGTTGGCATTGGGGACGACCACATACACCACATGATTTCCGCTCTCGAGAGGTTTTTCCAGGGTATAACTCCACATACCATTTTTGTCGGTCTTAACCGTGACAACAATCGGATTGGAATAAACCAGAACAGTAATGATAGTATTGGGGACTGATTTCCCGCTAAACATCAAGCCTGTGGTATTGCTGCCGGTTTTGGTGTTGACGATCTTTTCCACCTTAGTCACCTGATCTTCAGGTATAACTTTAGGGTCAAACTGAGCGGGAAAAGTAATATCAGCAATTGTTTCCGGCGCAGCAGTTGTCAAAGACAAAGATGATGACGACGTTGCCGCAGTTGTGCTGCCTGCTGCCGGAGGATTGTAAACAGTCACATTGAGCGGGCCGGCGATCAGGGCCGGATTATTGCCCCAATAAACCGTCCCGAAAATTTTATAACTGCCATTGGGAGTATTTAAAGTGTTCCAGCTGTAAATTACCTGTTGGCTGGTACCCCCTGTACTAACCCTTCCCAAAAGGATTGTCCCCACGTTAGTTCCGACACTTTGCAGCTGGATATCAATTGATGAGCTGGGAGCAGCCTGGATAACCACCTGCTGTATCTCTGCCAGGGGCGAAGTTGCATTGGCAATTGAGATAGTCGGGGTAATCGTCGTGGTCTGCATCTGCCCGGCTGTTTTGGGAGCACTGGTAGGCGTGGGCTCAGAAGAGGTTTGGCTGTATGTCGGAGCAGGTGTTGAGGTAGCGTGGATGGTACTGGTGGAAGATGTCTCGCTGTTTAAGTATGGAGTCGGGCTGGGAGCGGGCGTGGATGTAGGCACTGGTGTCGAGCTGGGTGCCGTATATCCGCAAGCCGGATCTGGATAACAATTTTCATAAACAGGATTGAGCGTGCAGGCATTGCGCCAAACTTCACAAGAATCATGCTGTGTATAGTCACAAGGGGACGGGTATCCGGGTTGACAGCATTCCCTAAAGTCACAGGAATAAACCTGACAGGTGGCTTTCTGGATTTGAGTGGGGTTACAGCCTATCCAAGTGCCGTCAATTGCCCGGGTGGGGGCCGACACTAACCAAAGCCATCCCCAAAGAAGAACTGCTAAGACGAGTAGTTTGCACATCTCTTCCTCTATCATATACACATAACTTACAAGAGAGCAAACAGCATTTTCGCAAGATGCTATACTGTATCTATGGAGCCAAAGAAAAGATCCAACCTGCTGCGCTCATTTCGTTATGCCTTTGAGGGAATGTACTCAGGCATTAAGACTGAAACAAACTGGCGGATCGGAATTGTGGAAGCAGTGTTGGTGGCTGCAGCCGGGTTATACTATCATCTTCCCCGCTTCGAGTGGATTATTGTCATTATTTTAATCGGCCTAGTTTTGTCTGCTGAGCTAGGCAACAGTGCCGTTGAAGCCATTGTTGACTCCTTCACCGCTGAGCGTCACCAGGGAGCAAAACTGGCCAAAGATTTTTCAGCGGGCTCAGTAGTCATAGTTATCATCACTGCGGCAGTAGTGGGCCTTATGATTTTCTGGCCGCACCTGCTTCCATAAGGCAGTTTTTATGGAAAATACTACTTTATTTTTCCAGATTTTTTCTCTTAGCGGCAAATATACCATACTTGATTTTTTGATGATCTTTGGTGCCGGCTACATGATTTATCTTACTGCCCTCCTGGTGGTTACTGTCGGACTCGCAGGTAAGCCACGTGAGAAACAGGCTTTCCTGCTAACCTTTTTTTCTTACATACTATCAGTGGTCTTGTTTGAGATAATTCACCTTTTTGTAAACGAGCCCCGGCCTTTTGTTACTTATTCCTTAACCCCGCTAATCCCCCCGACCCTGCTAATCCACCAAGCCGCCGATGCGGCTTTTCCTTCCGCCCACACTATCAGTATGGCGGTAGCCTTCTTTTCATTTGCTTTTTACAGATCAAAGTGGGCTTACCTTTTGTTTATCTTTTTATTGTGGGTTGGATTTGCCCGCATTTTTGTGGGAGTTCATTATCCCTTTGATATCTTGGGGGGAGTTCTCACCGGTCTGATCGCCGTTCTAATAATCTGGAATGTCAAAAACTACCTCTGGCAAAAATATTTCGCTTTTAAGTAACTTAAGTTATCCAGCAGCCTTTTTAACTGCCCAAGAAACAGCTTCCACCACCCCCGGATCAAACGGGCCGGGGATGATTTTATCCGGAGCAGGATTTTCCACCAGAGCTGCCAGGGTTTTTGCAGCTGCCATTTTCATTCCTTCAGTAATTTTCGGCGCCCTGATTTCCAAGGCTCCTTTAAACAAACCAGGGAAAGCCAAAACATTATTGATTTGGTTGGGATAATCTGAGCGGCCGGTTGCGATTATATAGGCCCCACCCCTTCGGGCTTCCTCCGGGTCAATTTCCGGCACCGGATTAGCCATGGCAAATACAATCGGTTTTTCTGCCATCAGTTTGATATCCTCAGCGCTCACTAAATTGCCTTTGGAAACACCAATAAACACATCCGCACCTGCCAGTGCTTGTGCCAACGTTCCCGGCCTTTTCTCTTTATTAGTTATAACAGCTAAGTCTTGTTTATATTTATCCAATCCTTCCCGGCCTGTATAAATAATTCCCTTACTGTCAACCATAATAATATCTTTTACCCGGCTCTGAGTCAGCTTGGCTACGGCGCTGCCTGCCGCGCCGGCTCCCGAAATTACTACGACCAAATCCTTCATCTGCTTACCAGCAACCTTTGCCGCATTAATAAGCCCCGCTAAAACCGCTACCGCCGTGCCGTGCTGGTCATCGTGCATGACAGGAATCCCCAAAGCCTGCAAAGCATCTTCAATTTCAAAACACCGGGGAGCGGCGATATCTTCCAGGTTTATCCCACCGAAAACAGGCGCCAGCAACCGAACCGCTTTAATAATTTCTCCACTGTCCTGTGTCGCCAGGCAAATCGGGAAAGCATCCAGCCCGGCAAACTTTTTAAATAATAAAGATTTTCCCTCCATTACCGGCATTGCAGCTTCCGGTCCGATGTTACCCAAACCTAAAACTGCCGAGCCGTCCGTTACCACAGCCACGGTGTGGCTTTTGATGGTAAAATCCCAAACGGCGTTTTTATCCTCGGCGATGGCCTTACTAACTTCTGCCACCCCCGGCGTGTAGGCCAACGACAAGTCCACTTTATTTTCCACCATAACCCGCGGTACAACCTCAATCGCCCCACGTTTTTGTTTATGAAGCTCGAGTGATTGCTGCTTTAGGTCCATATTTTGGATTTACGATTTATCCCTGAAGTATTTTCTCAAACTGCTCGGGGTTTTTAAAGGGGCCTATTATTTGTAAATTAAACCTGTTATCTTTAAACAATTCCCCCGCCACTTTTCGGATATCTTCCTCTCTTACAGCATCAATTTTTTTCAGGTAATCTTCGAATGTTTCTATTTTTCTCTCCAGGACAAACCTGACACCAAAATATTCTGCCAGAAAGTTGGTAGACTCTGACCGCAACGCCAACCTTCCCCGCTCCATCTCCTTGGCCTTCTTTAGCTCTTCCTCCGTCACTTTCTCAGAAACCGTCCGCATCAGTTCCGCCTTAATAGTCTGCAGCCCCTCATCGATTTTTTCCAGTTTCAAACCGGCGTACACTTCAAACAAACCGGTATCCCGTAGTGATTCGTGGTCAGCGGCAATATGGTAAGCCAGCCCCCTTCTTTCCCTGATCTGCACAAACAGACGGGAGGACATACCTTCACCCAAAATTATCGCCAGCATCCTGGCTGCATATCTTCTGGGGTCATCCTGGTCGTACCCTTGTGCACCCATCACCAGATTTACCTGCTGTGTATCTTTGTAAACAACATCAACCTTCGGCTTAATCTGCTTTTGCAACTCGTAAGGCTGAGGGTCAAAACTGGATCTTTGAGGCAGGTCACTGAAATAATCTTCCGCCATTTTTTTAATATTCTGCGGCAGTTTTCCGACGTACACCAAGGTCATGTTCTTTGGTGAATAAAGGGAGTTTATATAACTTACAAAATCCGGGCGGTCCATTTTAAGAATGGTTTTTTCACTGCCAATAACATCCCATCCGAGCGGCTGATCCCCAAACTGCAGCAGTTCGTAAAGATAAAACACATAAACCGCCGGGTTGTCTTTGATCCGGCGCATCTCCTCAATAATCACTCCGCGCTCACGGTTAATTTCTTCCTCGGAAAGCAGCGACTCTTTTACCTGGGAAGATAAAATATCTGAGGCAAGTTCAATGTGCTTGGCAGCAGACTTAATCCAATAAAAAGTATATTCTTTACTGGTGGCGGCGTTATTTACAGCGCCAATACCGTCTACAAGGTTGGCGATAATTTCGGCCGTCGGATATTTTCGGGAACCTTTGAAAAACATATGTTCTAAAAAATGGGAGATGCCGTTGTTAGCCCTCGTTTCATAACGGGAGCCTGCCCCCACGGCAACCATCGTCGTCACCGATTCCAGGTGCGGCAGGTTGACGGTAATTAAAGTCAGGCCGTTTTTGAGAGTGGTCAATTGGTAATCCATAGATTCTTAGTCTACATCCGACAGCAAGATCAGGCAATAGGAAAGATTACAACTGAGAGGCGGCTACTCTTTGTTCCAGTTTGGCAATCTCCACATCATGCTCAGAAACTTTGTCCGTGACAATATCCAATTTCCGGTCTACTTGCTCCATCCTATTTTATACTCCGTTCAGCCTGCCCTCCACCCCGTCAAGCCTCTTTTCGATCTTTTCTAAATCACCTTTTGAGCTACATCTTCAAACATTGGCAAGACCATTTCCTCCAAGCCCTGGTTAAAGATCCGAACCATACCCCGAGTCAAGTCTTTTCTAAGTTCCTGCAATTTTTCATCCAGCGGGTCTGTTTTTAAGGTCCTGCCCATACAAACATTTTATTATCGCTGAATCATTAGAAGTCAATTAAGATAATTAACACCAGACTGCTTATTTTTTATAATACTTTTTCCCTTTTAGCTTTTCCGGGAGCAAGCTTTCTTTGGTATATTTATCATACCCGGCACCGTAACCCAAATCTTTCATCAGTTTTGTCGGCGCGTTACGGATACTCATTGGAATGGGCAAGTTACCGAATTGCCTGACATCAGACAAGGCAGCCATGTAGGCATTGTAAGCTGAGCGGTCTTTTTTGGCCGATGCCAGATAAGCAGCGCCGTGGGCTAAATTTTCCTGGCATTCCGGGAAACCTATTTCGTGACAGGCCTGGAAAACTTCGTTTGCCACTACCAGTGCTGTTGGCTGGGCCATACCGATATCTTCTGAGGCAAAAATTACCATCCGCCGGGCAATAAAGAGCGGATCCTCACCGGATTCTACCATCCGGGCCAGGTAATACAAGGAAGCATCCACATCGGAAGCGCGCATGGATTTAATAAACGCCGAAATAGTGTTGTAATGCTCCTCACCGGCTTTATCGTACATTAACATCTTACTTTGCAGGGCATCCTCGATAATCTTTTTATCAATCAATAACTTTTTACCATTTTGATAGTTAGCCAGCACCGCCACTTCCAAAGTATTTAAAACTGTCCGCGCGTCGCCGCCTGATATGTCAATGAGAAAATCCAAGGCCTCGTTTTTGAGGCGAACATTAAATTTACCCATACCACGGACTTTATCCTGTATTGATCTGTCTATTATCATTTGCATTTCTTCCCTGGACAACGGGTTTAGTGTTAAAACCCGCGTCCGCGAAAGAAGCGGCCCGATAATTTCAAAAGAAGGGTTTTCCGTGGTAGCGCCAATTAAAGTTATTAGTCCAGATTCAACGTACGGTAAAAAAGCGTCTTGTTGCGCTTTGTTAAAGCGGTGGATTTCGTCGATAAAAACAATAGTGGGAATTAAACGGGATTGTTGGCGCAACCCTTCAAAAATTTTCTTCAGCTCGACAATCCCCGTGGTCACCGCTGAAAATTCCATGAAATCCGCCTCCAGCTCACGGGCCAAGATCCGGGCCAAAGTTGTTTTGCCGGTGCCGGGCGGCCCCCAAAAAATCATGGAAAAAAGCTGCTTGTTTTTGATTACTTTGCTCAGCAATTTATCCTCACCCAGGATATGCTTTTGGCCGACAAACTCTTTTAGATTGCCCGGGCGCATGCGATCAGCTAGTGGAACCATAATATTTAGCACGTTGTCTGCGTGTTATTTATCCTACCCGAAAATATTCCGAAGATCAAGTACTTACATTCCCAACCGGTGAACAGAGTGCAGGGTAATAATTCCCACCGCGGCTGCAAGCAGGGCAAGCATTTGCACCACCAGGCCGGCATATACCCAGCGGGAGTTATGGCCATTGTCAGGCAGCTTGGTAACAACCAATGTGCCGGCAATTTTATCATGCAAAGTTTGCCGGTCCTTATCCCAAGCCGCGCTCCAGCACCCGGCCAAAAGAAAAGGTTCGGAGAAGCATTTACCAACCACCTCCCGTAAAAATGCCTGCGGCAGCGAAAGTGTGGTAAAGTTGGTTTGCACCACCCGGATCCCGACTGCCCTCTTGCCCACCGTATATCCCAACTGCCAGACAAAAACGGTGTTGTACAAAAGAAATAGGACCAAAGGCCACAAAATCATATAACTTATTGAAAATGCTGACAAATGAAGGACCAGGCTTGTATACCAATATCCTAAAACCACCGCCGGCAATAAAACTAACACACAGTCGATAAGAACTGCTGAAAGGCGTCTCGGCAAAGTAGCTTTGTACCAGGCATCCTGCGTGTACGGTTGCGGCTGCCCAGTGGCAATTTGTTGCTGGAAAACCTCGTATTTGGGAGCAGCATGCGGCATACTGCCAGACTCCCACGGAGCATTACCTGCAGACTGGTTCATTAATATTATTAAACCAACAAAGTAAATCCCGGTCAAGGAAAAACGTTTTTCTTCGCAGTATTGGCCGAACTATGATTTCTTTACCCTGGGACCGGAAGAAGTATCCTCTATTTCAAAACCCAACTTCTCAATTTCTTTCCGAAGCTCATCAGAGCGGGTAAAATCTCTTTCCCCGCGGGCTTCTTCCCGCTCTTTAACTAATTTACTCACTTCCTCCGGAATTTGAAGTTTTTGAGCAACACATTTATCCAATTCCAAACCAAGTATCTTATCCATCTGCAGCAGGGTGGCTGCCTTTAAATTTGACGGCAAACAAGATTTAATCATCTCCCACATGAAAGCCAAAGCCTGCGGCGTCCCCAAATCATTATTTGCCGCCTCTAAAAATTTCTGCCAAAATCCATCATCAACCTTATCTCCCATATCCCAATTTCTAACTTCCTCTCTAAGATTATTTAAAGCATTTTGTGCTGCCTGTAAGGATTCCCAGGTAAAATTTAACTTATCCCGGTAATGCGAAGTTAAAAACAGATAGCGCAGAGCCAGCGGGTCAAAACCCCTTTTTGTAATATCGTCGATTGTATAAAAGTTTTTCTTGGATTTGGACATCTTCTCTCCATCCACCAGCAAAAAATCATGATGCACCCAAAAGCGGACAAACCGCCTGCCCGTTGCTCCCTCTGACTGGGCAATTTCGTTGGTGTGGTGAACTGGAATATGGTCAATGCCGCCGGTGTGAATATCCAAAGTATCGCCCAGATAAAGCATGGACATGGCCGAGCACTCGATGTGCCAGCCCGGGAAACCTTCGCCCCAGGGAGACGGCCACCTTAAAATATGCCTGGCAAACCGGCCGACGGCAAAAAACCACAGGGCAAAATCGTATGGGTGCCTTTTTTGTGAGTCGACTATAACATCTTCTCTGGCTCCAGCTTCCTTTTCTTCCAATTTTTGGCCGGATAATTTAGTGTAGGTGGGAAATTTGCTGACATCGAAATAAATTGCTTGATCAGTTTGATAAGCAAAGCCATTCTCAAACAACTTCTCAATAAGTTTAACCTGCTCCTTAACGTGCTCCGTAGCTCGGGCAACAATTTTAGGCCTTTCAACATTCAAAGCTGTAGTTGACTTAAAAAAGTAATCCTCAAAAAATCTGGCCAGCTCTTCCGGCATCATGTTTTTCTCCCTAGCCATCCGCTCAATTTTATCGTCGCCTTCATCTGCATCCGAAACCAGGTGCCCAACGTCGGTGATATTCATCACATGCTGCATCATAAATCCGTCTGCTTCCAGTGTCCGGCGAAGCAAATCATCCCCGACATATTTTTTCAGGTGTCCGATGTGGGTATAGTCATAAACCGTCGGCCCACAGGTATACATGGTTACATGATCGGAATTTAAGGGCCGAAATTCTTCCACTTTGCGGGTTAATGTATCATACAAGTGCATATTTCTGCCCAAATTGTAACTTAAGGACAAAAGGATGTAAACAAAAATTATCCGCCGATTCTTTTATAAGTGCCGGGAGCGGGCTTTTGTGGCAACAGCGGTTCCTGCTTTACAAAACAATTGGTCCTGTCACACTGCAAAACATCTTCCACCTCACGAGCCAATCTTTTTCTTGCGAGAGTAAAGTTTTCTGGAGTAGGAGAAATGCCTTCCTGCTCCAGAATGAATCTCGCTGCCTCATTATGAAGCCTGTTTCGATACTCTGAACTCCACATGAAACCTCCGGAACCCGGCATGCAGGCAGACTTAATAACATGAATCCTGTAGACCTCTACGGGATTCATATCTTTGACATATTCTCCGCGGTCATTAAATGGCATGTTAAACCTCCAATTTTTTTACTATAAGTTATTATAGTATAAACCTATAGCAATTTCAACAGCTCTTATTGGGGTGTTTTATTTAGTTTAGACCAAGAAGCGGAATTTTGTAAAGATATGCTAACTCTGGGGGGATCATTACCGGCTTACCCGCCCACACCGCGGCGGGTTTCTGCCTTGGCTTTAGCAGCAGCTAACACGTCAAATTTTTGCGGTTTTCTGGTCTTTTCCAGTTCCTCCAGGGGCTTAACCTGTGCTTTCTGCCTCTCTTCTTCCTGTTTCTGCTTCCATAACTGCTCCCTGGCCTCCCGCACCTGTTTAACCTCTTCCTCCACCTTCCTATTTCGGTCAATATACCAGTTTAGTTGCTGGATTTTCTGCTGCACTTTTTGGTCTTTTGCCGCTTTTTCCAGCTGTTGTTTTTGTTGATCCGCAGGGTTGGATTGCTGCGGCTTGGGTATGTTAAAAGTGTCACTTATTCCCTGCTCCAGAGCCTGACCGATCTCGTCCGTGACCGGCTTCATAAGTGTTTCTCCCGCTATATCCGCTGCCTGGGCAAATGGGGATCTGCCACCACTGTCACTCATTTGAGCTCCTCCAGAATTTTTTCATACTTTGCTGCCTCTGTCCGTTCATTTTTCAGTGGACCCTGAAGTGTTAGATTCAGTTTACTAAAATCCCAATATTTTTGCATCAATGCTAAAAGCTCTTCCAAAGACACATCCTGGATCATCTTTACCGCCTCCTCAGGCAGCTTAACCTCTTCCTCCCATAAAAGGTCGCCTTCAATCCACTCGGCAATGGAAGAAGGGTGGTCAAAAGCCATCAGCCAGCGGTTGATAAGAAAATTTTTGGCAAACTCCATCTCCTCTTTTGTCGGGCCGTTTTTGACAAACGCTGCCACTTCATGCATTGTAAGAGCAACCACCTCCTTCAGCTTTCCCTGTGAGGCCTCCGAAAAGATATCAACATACCCCAGACCCGGCATGGTTGAAGCTGAGGCAGAGACGTTGTAAACCAGCCCCTTCTCAAAACGTAGCAGTTTAAACAAACGGCTTTGACGAAGCCGGCTGAGGACCGTCAGGAGCAGATTTTGTTTCATCCGTAAAGCCAAATCTGCATCCATAGACAGAGCCGGAAAGGTCAGGTCAACATAATCAGACTGCAAAGTGCTATCTTCCCTGATTTTTACACCCCGGCCGGAAAAGTCAGATGGTTCCATATACGGAAAAACAGAAAACATATCCCCTGGATTGTACTTTCCAAAATATTGCTCAAGGCATTTTTTTAAATTATTCTCGGAAAAGTTACCTACAGCCACAATCCACGTATTACCTGGCACAAAGAAGCGTTGCCAGTAATTTATAATATCCTGGCGGGTAAGCTTCTCCACCACTTCAGGCTGCCCCCCTACATCAAAAGATAAAGGATGGTTTTTTCTAAACCGGCTTTGATTTAAAAATTTATTAATCAGGTAATACTTGGAATCCATCCGTTGTCTGATCTCCTCCCCTACTACTCCCCGCTCTTTAGTTAAAGCTTCCTGCGAAAAAAGCGGTTCAAAAAATACCTCGCTGGCAATCCTTACAGCATCTGATAAGTATGGTGCCGGGACCGTTAAATCAAAACCAATCAGCAGCTGCTGGGTATAAGCGCCGTAAACTCCGGCCAGTCCTTCAATAAAACGTGATAAATCCTGCGCAGATGGCAGGGAAGGGATCCCCTGCACCAGCATATGCTCCATCAGGTGGGCTACGCCTTTGTGTTTTAAATCCTCGGCAACTGATCCGCCTTTGCAACTCAGCTTCAAATGGAGGGATTTTAAATTAGGCAGATCATACGTGGCGACTTTTATACCGTTTTTTAATTTAAAAGTCTTCAACATAACTTTATAGCAGTCAAAACTCCGCAATGGACTTTCCGGTGGTTCGACAGGCTCATCATAAACAGGTAAACATAACTTTGGTGTTTACCCTGAGCACTTCGACAACCTCAGTGCAAGCGAAGCCGAAAGACCGAAAATGTCCAAAATTTAGTATTCTTTCCTACCCTCCAGCGCCCGGCTTAAGGTTGTTTCATCAGCATATTCCAGGTCCCCACCCACCGGCAACCCCCGGGCAATCCGGGTAACTTTGACGCCCAGCGGTGAAATCAGACGGTCAATATACATTGCTGTGGCTTCACCTTCCATGGTTGGGTTTGTTGCCAAAATCACCTCTTTCACCTCCCCGCTTTTTAAGCGTGGCAGCAGTTCACGAATCCTCAGCTCCTCCGGGCCAATGTTCTCCAACGGTGAGATTACCCCGTGCAAAATATGATATAACCCATTAAAGTTGGCTTTCTCCAAAGCCAGCATGTCTAAGGGGTCTTCCACAATGGCAATCACCGAGCGATCCCGGCTTGGATCCGAGCAAACCGGACACGGAGAAGTTTCGGATATATTAAAGCAAATTTCGCAAATAACGGTTTTTTCTTTTAAGTCCAGAGCAGCTTTAGCCAAAGCTTCCGCTTCTTCTTTCGGCGCATGCAAAAGGTAATAAGTCAACCGCTGGGCAGTTTTGGGACCAATACCGGGCAGCCTCTCAAAAGCCTCAATTAAGTTTTGTACTACCTTGGGGATTGTGGCCATACAAGGTACATTTTAGCAGAAATTGAAGCTAATTGCCAGACATCCGATGCTCCTCTAAAAATTTTATGTCATCCCGCCGAAGGGCGGGATCCAATTAACCAGGTGATATGATGAATAGTATGGACTATGTCTATATTCCGGCTGGTTGCAGAAACGGCACACTGTATATTGGAGTTACCAATAAATTAAAAAGAAGGGTTTGGGAACATAAACACGATTTAGTAAAAGGCTTTACTGAGAAATATGGTATTCACAATCTGGTTTACTATGAGGAGTATCAAGATACAGAACAGACAATTTTAAGAGAAAAAGCGGCTGAGGAGCTGGAAAAGATATTGGAAGATTAAATTAATAAACACAATAAATCCGGCCTGGAATGATTTATACGAACAAATTCTATAATGTAGCTCTGGTTATTTGATTGTATTCCTGCATACGCAGGAATGACAGAAAAATATTACTTAGCACTAGATTGTCCTGGAGTTTGTTTTACAACAGAATTTTCTGGCCGGTTGGTGAATATTATCTCGCTGGTTATGCGGTTCTGTTTTGTACCTGGCGGTAGGTTGTGAAATGATAGCCCACCTGTGTACAAATCATACTCGGCTTATCCTGTAACATCAATAATAACTGGCTCTGCTAGTTTTTATCGAGCCAATCGCTCGAGTGCCAGTTCTTCCCGAATTAAATCGTCATCACCCCATGATCTACCCCCCAAAAAAAATTTTGGACATAAGCGAAATTCTAAAGCACTAATATCTCTTTCCAACTCCAAATCGACTTCTCTGTTGTTCATAAAATTACTTATTACATTCCCGGCAAACCCAAACCGCCCATCAGACCCTTCATCTCTTCCGCCGCTACTTTTTGCGATTGCTTTAAGGCTTCATTGACCGCTTCAGTAATCTTGTCAAAATCATTATCCCCTGAAATAGAAATGACTTTTTGGTCTGCTGTCATTACCACCGTCACACCCTTATGTTCCACAGTAATTTTAATGCCCGCCAGTTTCTTTTGCACTTCCATTGCCTGGTCACGCATCTTTTTCAGGTCACCCAGTTGTTTAAAATTATCCATTATGCCCATGTTAGTTATTAGTAACGCTATTTACTCCCCTAATTTTACCACATTCTCCAGCAATGACACCACCGTCATCGGCCCCACGCCACCCGGAACGGGGGTAATCTTAGATGCTTTGGGTAGAACCGATGCAAAATCAACATCGCCCACCACTTTATCTCCCACTTTGTTCGTCCCCACGTCAATCACCATAACTCCCCCTGAAACCATATTTTCCTTTATTAGACCGGGTGCACCGGCCGCTGACACCAATATTTGCGCCTGCAGAGTTTGCTCCCTCAAATCAGCAGTTCGCTCATCACAAACTGTAACCTTTGCCCCCATCCTTTCCAGCTCTTTAGCCAGAGGACGTCCAACTAAATTGCTTGCCCCGACAACCACTGCTTTTTTACCATCAACTGTAATCTTTTCCTCCTCTAAAATGCCCAGAACAGCTCTTACCACCGCTGGCAAAAATGGGCTGTTTATCGTTAAGCCGTCAATATCTTTTCGCGGGTCAATTTTATTTAACAGCTCTTCCTCACTTTTCCCGTCCAGAAAATCTTCCGGCAGAGGCAACTGCACCAAAATACCTGTCACGGCTTGGTCATCATTTAGCTCTTCAATCTCTTTGATAACAGCTTCCCACTTGACAGGTGGGAAGCCAAAATACATTGGTTGAAAATTAATTCCCACCTCTTTAGCCTTTCGCTTTTTAATTTGAGTATAAAGCAATGATGCAGGATCATTTCCTACAATAACACTGACAATTTTCGGCTTAAAAGGCAGGCAGGCAACCTTCTCCCACAGAATTTCAGTTCTTCTTTCCGCCAGCTTTCTGCCATCAATAATTTTTGATTCCATACCTTGCAATTATACAATCCGCACTATAGAGCCCGAGGGGGGCGGCTATCTCTGAAACATCCGCTCAGGAACCAATCCCTGGCACCGGAAATCGAGAAGCAAATTTCTCTACCTGTAAACAAGTTCTTTTCAAATTTTTATTTTTTCTCATTTTTTCCTTGAAATCTTTAATGAAATCTTTGCGCGTTTCCTGGTTTTGCGGTAAATCAAAACCTCTAATTTCTTCTAAAGCTTCTTTAACAAAACCGGCCACGATTTTCATCTCCTTTTCCTTCATCCCCCGGCTAGTTAAAGCCGGTGTGCCTAATCTGATGCCGGAAGGATAATATGGCGAAGCTTTCTCTCCCGGAACAGTGTTTTTGTTAACAGTAATTCCGGCCAAATCTAGGACAATTTGCGCCTGGTAACCCATTCCAAAACCATAATCATATAAATCCCACAGAAGTAGGTGGTTTTCAGTATAGGTTCCCAGCTCTTTCGCCAATACAGCAGCATTTTTCACCACCTGAGATGCATACTTTTTAAATTTCGGACTCATGGCTTCTTGCAACGCTACAGCAATAGCTGCCGTCTGGTGGTTGTGCGGGCCGCCTTGCAGCCCCGGAAAAATTGCTTTCTCAATTTTTGATGCCAGTTCCGGATCCTTTTTTAAGCCTTTTTTGGTAACTAAAATCAGCGCTCCCCGTGGTCCACGCAAAGTTTTGTGGGTAGTAGTTGTTACCACATCAACATATGGCACCGGAGAAGGATGGACTCCGCCGACAACAAGCCCGGAAATATGAGAAATATCCGCTACCAGATACGCTCCAACCTCATCGGCAATTTTTGCAAACTTTTTAAAGTCCAAAATAAAGGGATATGCGGTAATGCCGGCCCAAATGAGTTTTGGTTTATGTTTTTTGGCTAACTGCTCGACTTCAGCAAAATCAATCCGCCCGTCTGCTCCTACACCATAGTTTATCGCCTTAAAGAGTTTACCGGTCAGGCTTACCGGAGCGCCATGGGTTAAGTGCCCTCCGGATGATAGTCCCAAGCCCATTACCAAACCTCCCGGCTCCACTAAACCCAAAGTTACCGCGAAATTAGCCGGAGATCCTGAATAAGCCTGGACGATGGCATGTTTTGCCCCGAATAATTTATTTGCCAACCGACGAGCCTCATCTTCAATTTCATCAATCACCTCATTGCCTCCATAATAACGTGCTCCGGGAAACCCTTCTGAGTATTTGTTCGTCAAAATGGAGCCTAACGCCCGCAGCACATCCGCTGAGACAAAATTTTCTGAGGGAATCATCTCCAGGCCATATTTTTGTCTCCTTTTTTCCTTTTCAATTAGTTTAAAAATCCCGGACTGCATATATTTTCCAGACAAGACTAACAGTTTAGGCTGACTGTTGCAAGGGTGTGAAGTTAATGTTCTGCAGGGTCTGAGTTAAAAATTTCCGCGGCAATTTTAACAATTTCGTCATCCGCTGCCACTTCCACATTGGCCAGCTCATCTTTTCCAGCCGGACGTTTGCCCAAAACTGCGGATATTTTTACCGGATGTCCCAACACATCCGCCAGTATTGATTCAAGCAAATCCTTTGACTTAGGTGCTTCCAGAATCCGTTGATGGAAAGAATAAGGCACTTCAATTACCACCAAACCTTCCTCGCACCGGATAATTTTAGAATTTCTTAGCAGCGCCTCCAGAGAATAGTTGTATTGCTTAACCGTTTCCAAAACATAAGTCCAGCGGTCAGTGATTTTCTTGATATTAACAGGAGCAGACTCTGTGCCTTGCTCGGAAGTTTTGGGTTCCGTCAACCCGGTCTCCTGCCGTGCACTTTCTCTGTCTGAGTCCTCTGGCTCGAAGACATCGCTCGTTTCATTCGCTGCAGCAACTTGCCTGGGTCCCTCATCATTGGCACCTCTCACCTCAAATTTTTCCCCTACTCCTTCCTCAACCTTTTCCCCGTCTTCTATCCCATTAATACTTACTTCTGCCACTGCCAACTCCAGCGGCAGCGAAGGGATGGAAACAAAGCGGGCCTGCTCGGCACTTTTTTGCATGGCGTCAATCATGGCCAGCAGATGATCCATCTCAAAGCTTCGGGCCAAATCCTCAAGTTGTTTATATTGCCCCTCATCTGTTTCCGACCTTACCAGTTGCTCTCCCAAACCATTTTTGATAAACAACAGCTCCCGGCCCAGCTCCATCAGCGAAGCTGTCAGTTCCTTAACATTGGCACCGGATCCAACCATCGCCATTAATTTTTCCAACGCTTCTTTAGAGTGGTATACACTTACCTCCGAGAGCAGCGCAACCTGATTTTCCCAAACCCCGCTGCCCAAGTTTTCCTCTACCGTATTTTGGGCAATTTTTCCTAAGGCGGAAAGCTGGTCTAAAAGCTTTACTCCGTCCCGGAAACTGCCGTTGGCTTTTTTTGCCAAAGCGATCAGAGCATCCTTTTCAATATCAATCTTTTCTTTGGCAGCAATGGCTGATAAAAGCTCCACCACTTCAGCATTGGTTGCCGGTTTAAAATCCAATTTTTGCACCCGGGACAAAATTGTTGCCGGAACTTTTTGCAGTTCGGTGGTAGCCAGGATAAATAAAACATGCTCCGGCGGCTCCTCCAGGGTTTTCAAAAGCGCGTTAAAAGCATCACCGGAGAGCATATGCACTTCATCAATGATGTAGACTTTTTTGCGTGAGGCGGCCGGGGCCAGTTTGATATTTTCGCGAAGAGCCCGAATATCATCTATCCCGCGGTTGGAAGCAGCATCCATCTCTATCACATCCAGGCTTGACCCGTCAGTAATCGCCTGGCAGGAAGCACATTTGTTACAGGGCAGTTGTTCAGCACCACCCCGATCATCAGCTTTTTCACAATTGACAATTTTGGCTAAAATCCGGGCGGTAGAGGTTTTGCCAGTGCCGCGGGGACCGTGCAGAAGGTACGCGTGAGCCAATTTGCCGGAAGAGACGGCAGCTTTTAGAATTTGCTTGACCTGAGTCTGGCCGACCAGCTCATCCAAAGTTTGGGCGCGGTATTTACGGTAGAGTGTCATCTCCTCCTATCCATGATGTATCCCAAGCAGGTGGTTTATACCATGTTCCATCAAAAAGCAAATCTCCTCTTCCACCGATTTTTGCTCCATAGCAGCATTCTCCACCGCTTTGGGATAAGAAATAAGAATGGAACCGAGTCTCAGTACCTTATCTGGTGAAGCTACAAAACCTGTAGGTCGTGTTCTCTGAACATTTTGAGGGTTTGGGTCTTCCATGGCAAAAGTTAAAATATCCGCCGCGTAATCCAGTCCGCGGTAAGCTTTGTTCAACTCGTGCATTTTGCGATCGCCGACAATATTTACCTCCATTTCCACATTTCCCCGCACATTATGAGACTCCAAAGCCACACGAGCTGCCTCCTGCAAAGCCTCGCGGTTTACACTGTAACGGGAATCTGCTGCAACAATGACATTTACCATGATAAATTTCTAAGTCCCCTAATTAACTAAAAAATCCCAATTTTCCAAATCCCAAATATTTTAGACATTTAGTCATTATTTAGTAATTAGGTTAATTTCCTTTTTACTACTTCACTAATTCTTGCTCCATCAGCCTGATTACCCACTTTGGCCCTGACTGCCCCGGTCACCCGGCCCATGTCTGTCATTGAACTTGCTCCCAGCTCACCAATAGCTTGCTCCACAATCCGCGCCAGTTCTTCATCCGGCAGTTGGGCCGGCAAATAAGCACTCAGAATTTGTGCTTCTGCCTCTTCTTTTCCTGCCTGCTCTTCACGGCCTCCCCGGCGAAAACCTTCAGCTGCCTCTCTTCTCTTTTTAATTTCTCTTTGGATTATGGCAATCGCTTCATCGTCTGATAACTCAGAATTCCCGTCCCGACTCGCGCCGGGCGAAGAAGGCTTGCCATCACGTTTACGAATCTGTGCATAACGCAGCTCCGACAAAAGCATCCGCAGCGTACTGAGACTGATTTCATCTTTACTAAGTTGAGCAGCTCTTAAATCTTCCTGCAGTTTTTGCTGTATCATTAGTCAGAAAAGCGCCTGGCGTTCATAATCTTGTGAAGTTTCATTGCCCGCCGTTCCTGGCGTTTTTCCGAGTCAGTTTTATGATATTCCCGCTCCCGGTATTCTTGGATAACGTTTTCCAGAGCAACTTTTTTCTGAAACTTTTTAATTAAACTGTCGGTGGTATCGTTGGCGCCACGCCTTATAACAATTGACATTTAAAAAATACACCTCCTTTGGTCAAGTAAAAAGTAAAAATTTCTAAGTAAATATGGCTTGCGACCTTCGGTCTAAAGTTTTTACTTTTGCCTTTTAACTTGTAACTTGTAATTGGGTTATATTGTAATCCAATCAGTCTGAGGAAACAAGCCTTTGTCGCCGAAGAGAAGGCGAAAGTTTTTACACAGGTTGTGCATCCGGCTGGATGAGTTTTTTCAGTAAATCAAGAGTTCTCATCTGGCGCAGCGAGTGGCGAAGGTGCAGCCTTGGCTCCTGCTGTTCAAACTGAGCCTTCAGCTTTCCGTCCTGAATTTTATCGATTTCTGCCTGAAGTTCGGCATCAGAGATCTCCACATTTTCCTGGCGGGCAACCTCTGCTAACCCCAATTCCATACGGACATTCTTCTCTGCCTGCGCGTGCCACTTGTCTTTCAAACTCTCAACAGTTTCTCCCTGGCCTTTTAAATAATCATCTAAAAGCAGTCCCATGTCAGTTACCCGCCGCTGAAGTGATACCAACATCCGGGATAACTCATCCTCAATCAGAATATCCGGCACCTCAACAGTGGTCATCTTTTCCACTTCCTGCAAAATTAGTTCTTCAAAATCCAGCTCATTGTTGTATTTAGCCTCATTTTCCAGATCTGTCCGCATGCGGGCTTTGAGATCTGCTAAACTTTGCGCTCCCACCGCCTTCGCGAAATTATCATCCGGAGCACCAGCAGCCTGAGAAGCCACCGGGTTACCCTGAGCATCGACTAAGCCGGAACTGACCTGTCCTGAGCTTGCTTGCGGTGAGCTTGTCGAACCCGTCGAAGTGTTAAAGCTTAATGAACCGCTGGATGCTAACCCGCCCAGGCTCACATCCGTCGAGGCTGGTTGAACAGCAGCAACTCCCGGTTTGGACTGAGTATTTTTCCACCTTCTAAAAAGCTCATCCACCAGCTTATTAACTTCCTCATCGGTAACCTGCTTGGCTGCCGGACGGGTTACCTTAATGTTTCTGTAATCCCCAACTTTAACATCAGGCCTGGAAGTGACAATGGCAGTAAAGGAGAGTTGCCGACCTTTAACCAGGGAAATTCCCTGATATTTAGGATAATCAATGGGGACGACGTCCGAACCCTGCAACGCCTGGACTAAAAATTCTGGCATAACCGCCTTGGCCACTTCGTCAATCAGCCGGTTGCTTAAATGCTGTTCAACCATCGGCAAGGGTGCTTGGCCTTTTCGGAAACCCGGTATTTCCAGGTCAGCTGCCAGCCTTTGCAAAGTAGCGTTCCACTTCGGCTCCACATCTGCCCACGGCACACTTACTTGTGCCTGAACAATGGACTTAGGTTGT
Organism: bacterium; assembly: GCA_021790255.1. Classification (GTDB taxonomy): domain Bacteria; phylum Patescibacteriota; class Microgenomatia; order Daviesbacterales; family UBA10151; genus JAJYIE01. The sequence goes on from JAJYIE010000015.1 coordinate 22,852, forward strand.
CTTATTATTGTTTTTGTTACCATCGACATGTAAGGTTACCAGATTTAATCCTGAAAATCAATGATCCTGTGTAGAGTTTAGTGCAAAACTACATTTAAGTTGATTTAACAATAAAAAAGCAGCTGACTAGTCTGAATATGTAGCTACAAACTAATAAACAGACGGAAGCTCCAGTTAGGAGGTGTCAACTGCTTTTGCT
>JAJYIE010000043.1 GCA_021790255.1 bacterium
CTAACTGGAGCTTCCGTCTGTTTATTAGTTTGTAGCTACATATTCAGACTAGTCAGCTGCTTTTTTATTGTTAAATCAACTTAAATGTAGTTTTGCACTAAACTCTAAGATAGATACTTGCTTTCCGTGCGCTCGGGTCTTAATATAGAATGGAATTATGAATATTTTGTATATTTTCTTAGGTTTGATTGGACTGGCAGCTTTGTGGTTTATGGTTACATATAACAGCCTGGTACAGCTTAGCAACCGGGTTAAAGAAGCTTGGTCGGAGATTGATGTCCAACTAAAGAGGCGCTCATCTTTGATTCCCAACCTGGTAGAAACTGTCAAAGGATATGCCAAGCACGAGCGGGAAGTTTTTGAAAATGTCACCAAAGCCAGATCGGCACTTCTGAGTGCGCAGAGTCCTCAACAAGCTGCCGACGCCAATAACCAACTTTCAGGGGCGCTGAAGAGCCTCTTTGCGGTGGCAGAGAATTATCCTCAGCTAAAAGCTTCGGAAAACTTCATGGAACTACAGCAGGAATTATCGGATACGGAAACTAAAGTGGCCGCTGCCCGCCAGTTTTATAATACCAATGTTTTGGATCTGAACAATAATGTGCAAATGATGCCGACTGCCCTGGTGGCAAGAGCTTTCGGTTTCCAAAAGGCTGATTTCTTTGAGGCCACTGGAGAAGAAAAACAAGACGTTGAAGTTAAATTTTAGTTTGACCCACTGACGATTTCCTTGCACATTTGTGCTAGAATTTACTGGATATGGCAAAGGTGAGCACTGCTTGGGACCAGGTTTCACAAAACGTTTTCAAAACCTGGCTGCTGATGTTTTTATTCAGCCTGTTTGTTGTGGGTGTGGTATATATTATTGCCCGAGGCTTAGGTTACGGTGATGCCGGCAGTTTGGAAATTGTCGGTTTTGCCCTGATTCTGGCCGGGATCATGAACTTCGTTTCATATTTTTACTCCGACAAAATTGTATTGGGGTTGTCTGGCGCCAAACAAATCAGCGAGACCAGTAACCGTGAGCTTTATCATCTGGTGGAAAATTTATGTATCGCCGGAGGTTTGCCGGTACCGAAAATTTACGTGATGAATGATCCTTCCCCAAACGCTTTTGCCACGGGCCGAGACCCCAAACATGCGGCGATTTGTTTTACCTCGGGGATTTTAAATAAACTGGATAAAACTGAGTTGGAAGGCGTAACGGCGCATGAGGTGTCACATATCGGTAACCGGGATACACTTCTCATGAGCGTAGTGTCAGTGCTTTTGGGAACTCTGGCCATTTTGTCCGATTTCTTTCTGCGCTCGTTATGGTTCCGGGGCCGGGATAATGAAGATCGGGGAGGCAATCTTTTTGCTATTTTGGCGATAGTAGCAGCAATTCTAGCTCCTTTTATCGCGACACTGATTCAGCTGGCAATTTCCCGGCGGAGGGAGCTTTTGGCTGATGCTTCAGGAGTTTTACTGACCCGTTATCCACAGGGTTTGGAATCGGCTTTGTTGAAGATCTCCGCTGACCATGAGCCGGTCCAAACCGCCTCAAGCGGTACTGCCCATATGTTTATTGTTAACCCTTTGAAAGGGCGCGAGGCTGCCAGCTGGCTGGCAGGGCTTTTTAATACCCATCCTCCGATTACGGTACGTATTAACGCATTAAGGAAAATGGAAGGGCAAGTTTAGTGACTAGAAATTTTGATGGGCGGACTTTCACCCGGGGCGTGATAAATGATATCGAAGAAGTGCGGCCAGGGGTAATCTTCCCTTTTGGACCGGACAATAGTTATTAAACTTTGTTCCTGAGGGATCATGATTCTGCTTTTAATTTCATCATCCTTTCTTTTGTGAGGCGGTTTTTTGTAAGTAGTTAAAATGCCTTCACCATTTTGCTGGACATCGAGGTAAACGGTCGGGGTTAAGATGTAGCGGCCTGTGGGCAAGGCCATAGCCTGAGAGGAATGTTCTTCTCTAATCATGGCAATATTTTCATCTGCGCTTAAGTGGTGGTCAAGGGGCACCCCTTCCGGCAGATGAATCCGTTCAATTGTCACCAAGGAATTTTATAACAAAATTACCGGGGAAACTATAAGGTGGTTAACTGTTTCTGGTAAGTAAGGTTGGCCGGGGATATAATGTACCCATGCTAATTGATGAAGCGGAGATAATTTTAAAAGGTGGCCATGGGGGACCGGGGAAAGTATCATTTTTTCCGGGGTTCAAATCCGGGCCGGACGGAGGTAACGGCGGCCGGGGCGGTAATCTTTACCTAGAAGCTGTTTCTGATCTGTTCGCTCTTAACCAATTCTCCCGGGAAAAAGAGATTGGAGCAGAAAATGGTCAGGCGGGGGAGAGTAACCGGCGAAGTGGCCGGGAGGGCCGGGATTTGGTGGTTAAAGTGCCGGTCGGCTCAGTGTTTACTGATCAGGAAAGCGGTGAAGAAATTACCCCGGAAAAAGTTGGCGATGTGGTGCTGGTGAGCAAAGGCGGTTTGGGAGGTAAGGGCAACTGGGAACTGAAATCTCCCCGCCGGACTACGCCTAAATTTGCTCAACCGGGATTACCGGGCGAGGAGAGGCGTTTTAAGGTGGTTCTGAAATTAATTGCGCTGTACGGGCTGATCGGCCTGCCCAATGCCGGTAAAAGCAGCTTGCTAAATGAGTTGACCAAAGCTGGCGCTAAAGTTGGGGATTACCCTTTTACCACTTTGGAGCCAAACCTGGGCAGTTTTAACGGGAAAATTATTGCAGATATTCCGGGCCTGATTGAGGGCGCCTCGGAGGGGAAGGGTTTGGGAATCCGCTTTTTAAAGCACATTGAGAAGGTTGAATTACTACTGCATTGTATTGCCGCTGACTCACCTGACCCCAAAAAAGATTATCATGTAGTGGCGGGTGAGATGAAAGAGTACAACCCGGAATTTTTGAATAAAAAGCAGATAATCCTGCTGACTAAGGCTGATTTAGCTGACAAAGATGAGCTGGAGAAAAAAATGACGGCTTTAAAAACTTTGAAGAAAAAAATCCTGCCTGTTTCCGTTTATGACTGGGACAGCCTGGAGATATTAAGAAAGAATTTAGTTAAAGTTTAGAAAGATGATATTTTAAGAACTGTTGGTTCTGCTCGTATTCCGTAGCGCCTCTTAATTTTTCACCTTTAATTATATTCGGCAGCCAAAGTTTGTCGCCGCCCCACATTTCATTAAGAGGCGATTGATCAATAATAAACCACTTTGGCTGCATTTCTTCCGACTCCGCCGGTTCGCCGTCCCAATTGGTGATTTTGTATACAATCATCTGCTCATCCGATTCCGGTTTTTCCGGAAAGAAAAAATTGATACCGGCGACTTTTTCGAGTGATTTGGAGACGACAAGGATTTCCTCATGAACCTCCCTGACAGCCGCCTTTTCGACGGTTTCTCCCGGGTTGACTTTGCCGCCTATGCCGTTCCACTTGCCGGCCTCAAAGCCCGCTTTTTCATGGCCATGAGGACTTGGTTATCTTTTACAAAAAGGCAGGGATTAAGTTTCCGCATAAGTTGATTTTACCCATTTAGGCTCTTAACACAAGATCCTTGATTAGTTATAATCCTTGCATGAGCCTAACTTCTGATCAACCCCGATTAAATCTGGACCAAGTAAAACATGTTGCAAAACTGGCCAGCCTTCCTTTGTCTGCAGATGAGGAAAAACTTTACGGTGAGCAGCTTTCCCAAATTCTTGATTATATCCATCAGCTAAACAAAGTCGATACCGCTAGTATTGACCCGACTTTTAACGTGACCGGACTCTCCGATGTTTTGGCGGAGGATAAAACTGATTCCGGTTTATCGCAGGATGAGGCGCTGCGAAATGCGCCCACCAAAGACGACGGATTGTTTATGACAAAAGGAGTTTTTGAGGAAGAGTAAGGTTTACGATTTAAGGATCTCATGGACATTACAGGTTTAACATTGACAGAAACACTGAAGGCTCTGGAGGAAAAGAAATTTTCCGAGGAGGAATTGAATGACGCTTATGAAAAAAGGCTATATGAACAAAATCCTCAATTAAATGCCTATCTTTATATCATCGAAGGTATTTCCGGGATTCCAGCAGGGATCAAAGATATCATTGTTACAAAGGATATTCGGACTACTGCAGGGTCAAAAATTTTAGAAAATTTTATTCCTCCATATAATGCTGCGGTTATTGACAGATTATTGCAAAACAACGTCCGGATTAACGGAAAAACTAATATGGATGAATTTGCCATGGGTTCATCAGGAGAGAACTCTGCTTACGGGCCGGTCAAAAACCCTTGGAATATTGGTAAAGTCCCCGGGGGTTCATCCAGCGGCTCAGCAGCGGCTGTGGCGGCTGATATGGCTGTGTTTGCTTTGGGAACAGATACTGGTGGTTCAATCCGTCAGCCGGCTTCCCTTTGTGGCGTAGTGGGCTTAAAACCTTCTTACGGCCGGGTGTCCCGTTTCGGCGCTATCGCCATGGCTTCATCGCTTGACCAGATTGGGCCGATTACTAAATCAGTGGCAGATGCCAGAAAAGTTTTGGAATGGATCAGCGGAGGAGATAGCCATGATTCAAATTGCATAAGCGAACCATTCGTCAG
>JAJYIE010000016.1 GCA_021790255.1 bacterium
AACTTTGCTGGCAATTTTTTACTGGTACTCGGTCGCTTATCATAATTTCTTCGCTTATTTTCATAGCGGCGATAATATTCATTTAGGTTTTCTGCCATTCCAGGTTTTTAATAAAGCCCAACCATGTGTAGGCGATATTTGGCTGGAGGACATTATTTATATTTTCATGATGGGGCTCTTGGGAGGGCTTTTATTACTCAAACACAAATTGTACCCAATGGCCTTTTTCGTTCTGACTTACTTTACAGCCATCATTTTTGTTGCCCACCGCGACATCAGCCGTTATATTTTGCCGATTTTCCCATTTGTTTTAATCGCCTTTGAAAAAGTTTTAGTTTCCAAAGAATTTAAAATCACCTTAGCAATTTTACTTTTGGCTATTTATCTCTACGCTCAAAATTTCATCATCGCCAACATCGCCCCTATTCCCAACCTTCAGGTATTCAACTGATCTTTAGATTCATCAACACCTCCAAACAGGTTCTGAGAAAGTATTAAGATTTGAGCAGAAATCATCCTCTTGTTGACATTCTCCGGGGCAGGTGAAATCCTTAAAGTAAATGGACAGGTTAAAAATTCTGCTCACTGTTTTTGCTGTTGTTATTTTGGGAAACCTGGTTTTCCTGGATTACCAAATTATCCAAAATCCATTAAGCGGGGTCGTGCAGAAAGCGCCGCTGCAAAGCCCGATAGAACCGACAGGGTATCCGGTACAAATGAGCCCCAACCCCAATTTAATCGGGACAGATAAAATCGGGGCCAATCAGTCTGCCGAGTGCGGCAGTTGCCAGTCTTTGATCGACAGCAGAATTGCTGCTTTGAAATCTGAACTATCCGGCACGAATAAATTCTCTTATCAGGCCATCCCCAAACCCACCTCGACTCCCATCCTGCAAAACCAAACCATATATTTCGGAGCAAACGGAAGCACGCAACAAATGACCTGGTTGGATCTTTATAACACTCAAATTTATTTTGACCCTTCAGCTTACACCGGGGCCAAAGATATTTATTTTGTAGCGGAACTAAAATCTGATGCTCCCGACAGGGCAGCTTTTGCCAGAATTTATGACATCGGGCACGGCATCGGAGTGCAGGATTCCGACATCAGCTATGCAGGACTTACCTCCACCCTCATCCGTTCCAAAAATCTGGTTTTCTACTCCGGCAGGCTTAACTTAAGAATTCAGATCCACAGTTTAAATGGTAATTTGGCGGATATGGAAAACCCCCGCCTAGAAATAGTCTACTAACAATTTAACAGGCCCGGGAAACATTGCTGTTGGGCGAACCCAGCAAATCAAGAAATACTAAACTTTTAATTTTTTACTTTTAACTTAAATTACTACCTGTGTCTCCAGGTAACAAAGTGATTGACTGTGAAATTGTAAGCCATCACCGGCGGGACAGTTGCGAGAAAATAAAAGTTGTTGTATGCCAGCCTTAAGTTACCCCATTGGACGAAACCGTCACCGTAGAGCGAATGCAGGTATTTAACAATCAGGACGCCGATAGCTAATCCGCCTAAGCTGACAATATTAAATATACCGAATCTCTGCCAAATAGTGGTGCGTGTCCGGCGGTGGCGGAAAGTCCAGAAATTATTCCAGATAAAATTGTTCACAATGGCTACTTCGGATGAGCAGCCCTTAGCAGTAGCGGGAGGGAAACCGAATTTGATAATAAAAAACTTATAAAAGGCAAAGTCAACAGCGGTCCCGGTTACTCCCACCAATGCAAATTTAATAAAAGTTTTCATCTTTCTGGAATAGCGAAAAAGCGGAATATTTATTCCCCAACTTTTCAGCCGCGCCTCCATGGCAAAAGCAATTACATCATAGGTATAGTTAAATATTTTCATCTTAGAATATCCTTCCTCCCGGTTTTGAAAAATTAACGGAACCTCTTTATAACGGGCCCCGGCATTTATTGCCGCTTTCAAAAATGCCGGCTGAATAATGAAGGTTTTTTCTTGCCAGGGAACATCATCCAGATTTGTTTTTTTAAACAGCGCAGGGGTGAAAGCCCGGGCAGAGTTGCTCCATTCTTTAACATCCCAGGGGCCCATTAATATCCGGGAAACTATCGAAGACCCTTTGGTAAAAAACTGCCGAGAGGGACTAAGTAAATTTTTACCTCCCGGAACAAAACGCGAGCCCTGCGCCAAATCATAACCTTATCCAAAGCTCCCAGCAACCGCGGCAATACGTCTGCCTTAACCTGCCCGTCAGCATCAAGTTGAGCCAGCGCATCCGGGTTAAGGTGCACGATCGAGTAGCGGTGCCCCTCAATTAAAGCCGTGCCCAGTCCCGGGTCGGTTTGTATTACATGGATCTTCCGGTTACCTCTAGCCATATTTTCCACCAGATCTAAAGTGCCATCCTTTGAGCGCTTGTCAACAACGACCAAAATTTCAAATGACCACCCTTTGGCGTTTTGCTCTTCCTCAAAGACCTGATCGATAAATTTGCCTATACTGCCTTTCTCGTTCCAGGCAGGAAGCAAAATTACAGCTTTTCTCATTGGATTGATTGTATGTAAAGCAGAAACCTTTGGCAAGCCTTAGGAGAATTTGGCCAAATCAGAAGCTACCATCATCTCGATCAACTCTTTAAATTTGATCTGCGGGGCCCGCCCCAAAACCTTTTTAGCTTTGGCCGGATTCCCGCACAAAGGTCCGGTTTCCAGAGGACGGACAAAGTGGGGGTCAACAACAACGTGCTTTTTCCAATCTAGCCCGGCATATTTAAAGGCCACTTCAATCATCTCCTGAATGCTATGAGTTTCTCCGGTAGCAATAACATAGTCATCAGGCTTTTCCTGCTGCAGCATCAGCCACATAAACTCCACATACTCTTTGGCATATCCCCAGTCACGCTTGGCAGCTAAATTCCCCATTCTCAGCTTCCAGTCCGGAGTAATAATCGGCTCGCCCATTTCGTTTAAGGGAGGGTTTTTCACTTTATTGGCAACGCAGGCCACTCCGACACTGACTTTACGGGTAACGTATTGCATCCCCCGCCGGGGGCTTTCATGGTTGAATAGTATACCACAGCAGATAAACATACTTTCTGCTCCCTCCCGCAAAATTCGGGCATTATGGTGAGCAAACAGCTTAGCGACACCGTAAGGGTTGTTGGGGTGAAAGGGGGTATTTTCATCCTGAGGCACTTCCGGCGGCGTACCATACATCTCGGACGTTGAGGCTTGATAAATTTTTACTTTGTGCCTGTTTTTTTGTAGCCTCAAAGCCGATTCAAAAATCCGCAGCGGCCCCAAGGCATTAATATCCGATGTATAAACCCTCCTTTTGAAAGAATCAGCAGGCGCCGCTTCCGCCCCCAAATTATAGATTTCATCAGGCTTAAACTCAGAAACCGCTGCTTCAATGGACCGTTCATCATCCAAGCTGCCGCGGAAAAGCCTGATTTCTCCGCGCAGATGCTCGATGTTGCCCAGATGCCCGGTACTGCTACTGCGCAAAAATCCGCCGATTTCATAGCCTTTATCCAATAAGAATTCAGCTAAATACGAGCCGTCCTGCCCGGTAATTCCAGTAATGAGCGCTTTTTTCTTATTCATAGCAAATAAATTGGCACAAACTTTCTAAAAAATCAAGATTCAGCAGATCAACCTTTCGCCGGAATATTGGTTTGTGTCTTTTTTGGCTTTAGCGTATCGCTCCATAGTATCACGGGCTGCCTCTTTCACCGAGCGCATATGAATATCAAATTTAGCCAGGTTATCCGACTGCAGCTTATTAGTTGAGCGGACTTTCTTTGCAAGGCCTTCCGTCACCAGCTCCTCCTCGCTGATCCACTCCTTGACTTTAGCCGGTCCTACCAATTCCTCATAAAGCGTCACAATTTCTCAGTGCTTGATTGTGCCGGGGTGAGTAATATGGAAGATCCCCTCGGCCCTTTTTTCCAGAAGCTGCCGGAAAACATTTACCATATCCTCAACCACCGTCAGGCTGTTTTCCACATCTATTATCTTTTCATAAATAGCCAGCTTGTCGATAATATTACCCGAGGAAGGCACCCAATCCATCGGCATCCGGATACGGGCGATCCCTACTTTTGGCAGTGCAGATAAAACCAGGTCATTTGCCCTTTTCGCTCGCGAGTAAACTGCGGTGGGGTTACCGAAATCACTCTCCTTCCAGCCTGCCGGATCCGGAGAGGGGCCGTAAAAAACACATCCCGAGCCGATATGTAAAAGATAAATCTGCCGCTCCGAGCAAGCCTGTGCCAATAAAATAGGCAGCACAGTATTGCCTAAAATTGTTTCCATCTGATGCGTTTCGCACCAGTCAACATTGGGTTTACCGCATACCCCGGCAGCATTCAATACTGCATCAGGCTTAACCTTATCCAAAACCTTCCTGGCATCTTCAACCGAGCTGATGATATTTTCAGACACCACTGCATCGGGCCATTCTTTAGCGCAACGGGCTCCGATATATCCCTTACCAATGATAAGTATTTTCATCAGTTTATTGTCTGTATGATGTTTGGGCCTCTCTGTCAACTACCGGCCGATCCGATAAAAGCGGTTCCCACCACCAGCGGTTGTCTTCATACCATTTAACCGTCTGCTCCAACCACTTCGCAAAATCATGCTCCGGCCGCCATCCTAGCTGCTCAATTTTGGTGGAATTAATTGCGTAACGGAAATCGTGCCCTAGCCGGTGCTCTACGTATTCAATTTGCGACTCGTCTTTACCTAAAATCTGCAGAATTTTTTTAACTACTTCCAGGTTGGTTTTTTCCTCTCCGCCCACACAGTAAGTTTGTCCAACTTCACCTTTTTGTAAAACCAGTTCAATTGCCCGGCAGTGGTCTTCCACGAAGAGCCAGTCACGGATATTTTCGCCTTTACCCATGAGAGGCACCTTTTCTCCATGCAACAAATTAGTCACAAACCTAGGGATTAATTTTTCAATATCCTGATATGGGCCAAAGTTATTCGAGCAGTTAGTGATTGTCACAGGAAGGCTGTACGTTTCAAAGTAGCTTTGTACCAGGTGATCGGAAGCGGCCTTAGAAGCGGCATAGGGGGTCCGCGGTTTGTATGGCGTATTCTCGTCAAAAGGCGGATCGTCTTTACCAAGCTGGCCAAAAACCTCATCAGTAGAAACATGATGGAAGCGTTTAACTTGATTTTTTAAGGCCGCGTCAAGCAAAGTTGCCGTCCCCGAAACATTAGTTTTGACAAAAACTAGCGGGTCAATCACGGAACGGTCTACATGCGACTCGGCGGCAAAATGGACCACTTTGTCCACATTTTCCATGACCTTCTCCACAAGTTCGCCGTCGCAAATATTGCCTTTGATAAATTTATAGTTCGGATTATCGGCAAAATCTTTCGTGGATGACATGTGCCCGGCATAGGTTAGTTCGTCCATATTAATGACTTTATCTTCCGGATGGTTTTTTAGCCAGTAGCGGATAAAGTTAGAGCCGATGAAGCCGGCACCGCCGGTGACAAACAGTTTCATAAATCAACTTCTAGATTTCAATCGAGCACTTTTCCCCGATAAAAAACTGCAGCGAGGAAGTCGGCCGATCGCTGTTGACAATCTCGCTTTGGGCACCAATCAAACTGGTATCAATCGGCTGCCTGATTTTACTTACCTTAACCCCCTCCATAATAACGCTGTTTTCAACATGAGCATCTTCAATCAGGCAGTCGTCGCTGACAGATGTGTATGGCCCGATATAAGAATTTTTTACTACCACACGGTTGCCGATTATTACCGGTCCTCTGATATGGGAGCCTTCGATTTGACAATCATGGCCCACTTTTACTCGATTTTCCAGAATTGTTCCCGGGCCCATTTCGCTCTCCAGTTGTGGCGCCAATTGGCTGTCCAGTAAATACTGATTGGCTTCTATCCAGTCATTAAATTTACCGGGGTCAAGCCATTTGCCTTTATATTCCACAACATCCACCAGTAAATGATGGTCAATCATCCACTGAAAAGCATCAGGAATTTCCAGCTCTCCTCGGGAAGAGGGCTTAATCGCATCTTCTTTAAAACAGCGAAAGATACTGCTGTCGGCAAAGTAGACCCCCGGGACCGCAAAATCGTGGGGAGGGTTCTCCGGTTTCTCCACATAACGCAGCAGCTGGCCTTCCTTATTAAAATAGGGCACACCCATCCTTCTGTTTTCCGTATGATGAACCATTGTTATCAGGCCGTTTGGTTTTCTTCTTCTGAAATACTGCACAGCTTCATTGATACCGCCCACAAAGATATTATCACCAAGATGAAAAACAAATTCTTCTCCGTTCATAAACTTCTCACAAACACGGATGATATCAGCCAACCCAGCCGGTCTTTCCTGCAAAATATAAGTAAACTTTAATCCCCACCGGCTGCCGTCTCCTAAAATCCGCTGTGCTTCTTCCAAACCACCCGGGTTGTAGGTGATGCCAATCTCCTTCACGCCAATCTCCGCTACCGTTTCAATCGGGTAAAAAATCAGTGGTTTATTGGCTACCGGAATAAAATGCTTATTAGCTGAAAAAGTGAGGGGCCGCATTCTGGTTCCCCTGCCGCCGGTTGGTATTATTGCTTTCATAATAAATTAAAAAAGCAGACCGCCAAAAATTATCAGTGCTAAAACAGCGATGAGAGCATACTCCAATATAACCTCCGCCGTCAATGTTTTATCCCGCCAATGGTAAAGAAGGGCTACCGAAAGATACAAAGTCGATGCTAAGACCAATATTTCAAACTGAAGTGTGGGAGAGAAGCGCAGAAAAAAAAGTATTGCCACAAAAATCGGCACGGTCAAAATAAAAATCCACATTAAATTAATCCTTTTTAAAAGCCTGTCCATATTAGAGAATTTCGCCTGCCCGCATTGACAACAATCCGGCCGCTGTTAAAGCCAGCATGCCCATATGAGCCAGGTGGTGAGATGATAACCTGAACACCCGCCGGCGCGTCAACACCAAATAGTCAGCCAAAAGCAGCACCGCTACAACCGCAACCATGCTTATTCCGGCCACTTTAGTTACTGAATACGGATCAACTATTGCAGGTTTGACCTGGGTAGGCAGTGTAGGCAAAGTTTCGACTCCGGCAATCCCCGGTTGGACAGGAGCTGCAGAGATAGGCACGGCCAGTTGCTGACCCCCAAGGTCCACTTTTGCCTGCTGTGCGGGAGTGGGCACTGCAGCTTTAGCTACCGCAACAACCGGCCGGCCGAACATCTGCACTACCAGGGTGGTTTTCTGGCCATTCAAAGTCCCATCCATTACGGCAATGCCGATATCCTGATAATGGCTGTCCAAAATATTCTCCCTGTGCGAAGGAGAGTTCATCCAGGCGGTAACTACATCTGCCGAGTTATAGAAGTTGCGGGCCAAATTTTCTCCGGCATAGGAAAACCTATACCCGGCGGCGGTGATAAACTGCCAGGGAGTTTTGCCGCTGGGGGAAAAATGCGCCCAATAATTTTCTGCAAACATATCTGCAGCTTTCGCCTGGGCAGCTGCATCCAAAGCTGCATTTTCCTTTAAAGGAGACAGACTCTGAGCATGGCGCTGCTGGTTTGTATCATCAATAATCTGCTGGATGGTTATATTGGAATTTGTCCCCAGCACTCCGGGTTGCAAAACATTTACAGCCTCAAGGCCTGAGCGCAGAAAAACAAACATTAAGACATAAATCAGCAAAAACTGCCAGGAAAGCAGGCGGGCTTTTTGATGAGTTTCCCGATGCGGCAGAAAATACGGATGGAGACGGTCGATGATTTGATGGAACATACATCTGGCATGTAGTTTATAACAGATAACATATAGAGATCTATGCGCTACTTACTACATCCTACACACTACTTCAAGTATACCGAAGATTGACCGGTTTGTTAAATTTGCCGTTGACCGGAATGTTTAAGACAAAGCCTAAGGTCTGGGCCACCGAAGCGCCCACCCGCAGTCCGGTAAAAGAACCCGGCCCTTCTTCCGTCTCTACTGCCTCAAGGTCAGTAAATTCCAGCTTATTTTTCTTGAGCAACTTGACAATCCGCGGGAGTAATACTTGTGAGCCGTATTCGTTATGGTCAACCAGCTTATCAATAACTTTGTCATCCTTTTTTAAGGCCACCTCAATGATTTTGGGGTCTCTGGTATTAATATAAAGAACCATGCTCAAATTCTAACAATCATGATCTTAAAAAACAAACAACCTTCTATGTTTTCGTGATTTTCCCGCAAGATGAAATTGTAATTCAGAGCTGAATGATAAGAGGAGATTTTCTTAAAGCTTCTTGACGGCTAAAATCAGCTAGATCGCCAAAAACTTTTTTAAGTAACCATACAAGGTCTCTCCCAAAACCTTTGCACAAGTGGGAAAATTGCCGACTAACTCATTTGCTTCAGCTTCTTCCAACCTTCGGTAATTATCGCTTTCGTTTAGCATAAACTTATTGCAGCTACTATTTAGCAAGTATCCCACTAGAAGTCAGCACAATGTGCTAGATGTCCCATATGTTTGTGGGGGCACCTTAGAGGTGTATTCGTAAAATAGGTCGCAGCAGTAATTCATTGTAACCCCAACCCACAGACCTTAACCTGATATAATTACCTCGTGGAAGAAATAAAATCGCGAATTGCCGATTTAAAAGACCGCTTTGAGAAAATTGCGGCTCAGTTTGACACAGATAAATTGCGCCAGCAAATTCGCGAGTTGGAAGCGGAAATGTTAAAGCCTGGTTTTTGGGACGATCAAAACAATGCTAAAGCAATTTCCGGTGACATGTCCTGGCAGCAAAATCTACTGCAAACTTTGGAGGATTTAGGCGGCCGCATCCAAACTTTACACGAACTCTCCGCGGAAGATTCCATGGAAGAAGACCTTAAAAAAGAAGCTTCCCAGGTTGAACGGGAGTTGGATGAATTAGAGTTGAACCTCTTTTTATCCGGTCCATACGATAACAGCGGGGCAATTTTATCTATCCATTCCGGTTCGGGTGGAGTCGAAGCCATGGATTGGGCAGCAATGTTGGCCAGAATGTACCAGCGCTTTTTTGAGCGCTCCGGATGGCACTTTGAGATTTCCGACGAATCTTTCGGCGAAGAGGCAGGCTACAAATCAATCTCCATGATTATTGATGAGCCGCTGGTTTATGGCTTCTTAAGAGGCGAAGCCGGAACACATAGGCTGGTCCGCCAGTCGCCTTTTAACGCCGATAAACTCCGCCAGACATCTTTTGCTTTGGTGGAAGTACTGCCGCTTCTGAAAAATAATACGGAAGTAGAAATAAATCCGGAAGATGTTGAGTTTGAAGCTTTCCGATCCGGAGGTCATGGAGGGCAAAACGTAAATAAAGTTTCCACAGCCGTCCGGCTAAAGCACATCCCCACAGGTTTAGTTGTTACCGCTTCCACCGAGCGCTCCCAGCTGCAAAACCGGGAAAACGCCATGCGCCTCTTGCAGGCTAAATTATGGGAAAAGCAAAAGCTGGAGCAGGAAAAAACCACCCAGGCGCTTAAGGGTGAAAACCGTCAGGGTTCATGGGGCACCCAAATCCGCTCTTATGTCCTGCATCCTTACCACATGGTCAAAGACCTGCGTACTGATGTAGAAACTTCCAACACTGATGCTGTCTTAGACGGAGATTTGCAGCAATTTATCGAAACTGAAGTGCGCACTCTCCCCACCGGTAAATAATCAGTCTGCAATCCCCAAACCGGGCTGGACAAAATATGTCGAATGCGGTTAAAATTAAGAAAGCAGAGTGGGCACTAAAAGATGGAGCATTCAACTGTAAGAACAGACCGCAGGGTTTATCCGATCATCAAAAATTTACCATCTTCCGGCCTTAACCAGGTATTTTTGGCGATTATTGTTTTCTCTGTTCTGCTTGGACTGGGAACCGGTTTTGTCCTGGCCCAGTCAAACCGCAAAACCGCCGCTATTTCTCAAAATGGCACTACAACTCAAACGCCCCAAATTGCCGCCCAGGATACCAAAACCTTCCGGGATTTTGCTGAAGGCAAACTGGTAAAAAAGCCGGAGCCAAAAAGCGGAGAGGATTATACGGAGGGAACCCATTTGCTGCTGCGGGACGGAAGTTCGCCGGTAGCTTTAACTTCATCAGTTATTGATCTTAGCCAGTATGAAGGTAAAAACGTTAAAGTGTACGGGGAAACGCAAAAGGCTCTCAAAGAAGGCTGGCTGATGGACGTTGGTAAAGTAGAGGTTATAAACTAGCATATAGGGAGCAGCACGTAGCGTTGAAAGGGATCCTTTCTCGCTGCACTCCTTCA
Organism: bacterium; assembly: GCA_021790255.1. GTDB lineage: Bacteria > Patescibacteriota > Microgenomatia > Daviesbacterales > UBA10151 > JAJYIE01. Next base: position 10,285 of record JAJYIE010000016.1, read on the forward strand.
GATGACAGAAAAAGTTTCAAAAATCTTACTTTTTCCGTCAATTATACGCTATATACTGACCATATGATTTCATTCCAGGCTGTTACCAAAAAATTCAGTACCAACATCACTGCTCTAGAGGGTATAAATCTGGAGATCCAAAACGGCGAGTTCATTTTCCTGGTAGGACCGTCGGGGGCAGGTAAATCCACGCTTCTTCACCTCCTCACAAGGGAGTACAAGCCATCGGAGGGCAAAATTATAGTTAACGATCTGGAGCCGTCTAAGCTGAAGCCCTCTCAAATTCCCGACTACCGCCGCCGGATCGGCTTTGTCTTCCAGGATTTTAAGCTTCTTGATGATCGGACAGTTTGGGAAAATGTCGCTTTGGCACTTCAGGTGCGCGGCATGCCTGAGGCAGAAATTGCCAAAGAGGTGGACCGGGTGCTAAAGCTTTTTGAAATCTGGGAGAGACGGAGTCTCTTCCCCCGCCAGCTTTCCGGAGGGGAGGCACAGCGGACTGCCATTGCCCGGGCAATTGTCGGGAAACCGTCAATCCTTCTGGCTGATGAGCCCACGGGTGATCTGGATCCACAAACCGCCTCCTCCGTCATTAAGCTTTTGGAGGAGGTCAACTCCTGGGGTACTACCGTACTTATGGCCACCCACAACCGGGAAATTGTGGACAACGCCAAGCGGCGGGTTGTTACTTTAAAAGGCGGGCAGATTGTCAAAGATACCCAGGAGGGCAAGTATGAAGTTCACTAAGTTTGTCCGCAAAAATATCCGCCGCACTCCCTACCAGGCTATTGCCGCCCTGATGGTAATGTTCCTTACGTTCATTATTGTCTCAGTTTTCTCACTGCTAACCCTTGGCTCCCAGAAAATTCTTAGCTTTTACGAAAGCAAGCCGCAAGCAATCGCTTTCTTTAAAGACAGGACAACAGCACAGGATGTAAAGGCGATCGAAAATTCCCTGGAGCAAACCGGGAAAATCTCCAACTTTAAATATGTGTCACAAGATGAGGCTTTGCAAATTTACCGTGACCGCAACAAAAATAACCCGATGCTTTTGGAACTGGTGACGGCCAATATTTTACCTGCCTCTTTGGAAATCTCCACCAAATCCCCGGAAGATTTAAACATGGTGGCCCAAATTGTGAAGAAGGAGCCGGTCGTGGAAGATGTAGTCTTTCGGGAAGATGTGGTGGCATCCCTCACTCAGGCTACACACTTGATCAGAGTTGTGGGCGGCGGAGTTACAGCTTTCCTGATGGTCTTTTCAATCCTGCTGATAGTTATGATTATAGGCTTTAAAATCCGCCTTAAGAGAGATGAGATTGAGATCATGAAACTGCTGGGCGCCTCCGCCTGGTTCATCCGCATACCATATATTCTGGAGGGGATTACTTACGCTGTTGCCGGAGCGGTTTTAGCATGGGTGGTAAGTTTTGCCGCACTCTGGCAACTTCAGCCCCTCCTGGCTACCCTGCTTGGGGAAGCAGCCCAAAATATCCTGCCAGTTTCACCGATTTTTGCCTTGGAACTTTTAGGCGCTGAGCTTGTCTTAGCTGTACTTGTCGGGGGCCTAGGTTCTCTGGCGGCTCTGCGTCGCTACCTGCACCTGTAGCAAAAAACATGCATGAAAAAAATTATTACCAAGCTTCTACCGCCTTGTCTTTTCCTGCTGACAGCTTTTATTCTTTCGTCTCGTGTTTATGCGGATAATTCGTGTGATCCATCAAGCTGCCCGACCGACCCGAACGACCAAAGAACCCAAACCTGCCTGAAGAGTGTCGAAGACAGCTGCACCCAGTTAATCAGCCAAGCCCAGGGCCAGGAGAAGACACTTAAGTCGCAACTTGAGTATATTGATAACCAGACCCAACTCACCCAGGTAAAAATAGCCGAGACAACGACAGAAATTGCCAAACTGGAGCTGGAAATTACCACCCTCTCCGGCAGGATTGATAGGCTTTCTTCCACCGTTGACTCAATCAGCGAAGTTTTGATCAACCAAATAGTTGAAACTTATAAGTATGGCAACCCTTCTCCATTGGAGATGTTTTTTTCCTCCAGCGGCTTTGCTGATGTGCTTTCCCGCCTGAAATACCTGCAAATTGTGCAAAATAACGATAAAACTACCCTGTATCAACTTCAGGCTACAAAGCAGGCTTATAATGACCAGAAAGCCGACAAGGAAGCTCGTCAGGAGCAGTCGGAACAGCTGAAAAAACAACTGCAGGATTATCAAACGCAACTGGCTGACCAGAAAAAAGCCAAGCAGGAGCTTTTGACACAAACTCAGGGGAGCGAGGCAAACTACCAAAAGCTGCTGGCTCAGGCTCAGGCTCAGCTGGCCGCCTTCCAGTCATTTGTGAAAAGCCAGGGCGGTGTGACTTTAATCACGGCCGACCCGGGTTGGCCTTCCGATTATTACTCCCAGCGCGATACCCGCTGGGGAAATAATCTTATCGGCAACAGTCAATACACAATCGGGGAAGCCGGCTGCCTTATTTCATCAGTGGCGATGGTCTTAACCCATAAAGGAAACAGCCAAACTCCACAATCTATTGCCGGCAATTCTTCATATTTCTTCGACGGGAATTTCTTATGGTCTGCCCTAACTTCCTTAGGCTTCAATACCCCCTCAAGAACAACCGACACCTCAAAGATAGACAGCGCTCTAAACAGTGGCAAGTGGGCAATAGTCGGCATAAGCTATTCTTCCAATGTTTATTCTGAACCTTTCCATTTTGTCGTTGTCACCTCCAAAAACGGCAGTGATTACAATCTGTTTGACCCCTGGAAAGGTCCCAATGTCTCATTTAATGACAACTATTCAGGCAATCATATCACCGAGGTTATTACATACTAGCAACTTCCGGCTTATCTTGTAGATATGATACTATAGGTAAGCGTACAAAAGGATTCTTGCTGTTTGCCTACTGCTGCTCAGCTTAAGTTTCGGATCGTCAGTTTCAGCCCAACTCTCTCCCCCCAATTTAAGTTCCCCTGCTGACAACTCTACAGTTTCCGTATCCAAACTTGAGTGGCAGGCCCCGGATTACGGGCTTTACGCCAATAACCCATACCGAATACAAGTTGACGACGAAAATACTTTCGGCCAGCCGCTGAGCAAAGACTATACAACCCCAAATACTTTTTACACTCCTGTTCTCTCCCCGGGAACTTACTTCTGGAGGGTTAAAGCCAAAGATTCCGCCGGCACCTGGAGTGACTGGAGTAATACATACCAATTTACCATTACTGAAGCAACACCAACCATTGAACCTCCGACCTCTTCCCCGCTACCTTCACCTACTTCCATATCTCAACAGGATTCCCCTACTCCTCCCTCAACTTCCGAATTCAATATTTCATCCGTACCTGCAGCAGTAGATGTTTCCCAACTGTTTTCCGTTAAGATTACAATTTCAGGCTGGCAAAAAAGCGCACAGTATTATCTGAAAGGCGCCTTCACCAAAGATAGTTCAACTAACTATTTCGGTAAAACCAAAGTAGGAAATAGTTGGGTCTCCAACGGCAAGCCTTATTCCAAACAGCTTCCTATCACTACGGATTCCTCCGGAAACTGGAGCGGCACTATGGAGGTGGAAGGGGGCAATGAGGACAGCGGATTTACCGGTTCCGGCGAGTACTTATTTAAAGTCGGCCGCTACAGTGCAGGCGGGTCCGGGCCAGGCTGGAGCAACAGCGTATCAATCTTTCTGAGTGGCCCTCCCACTTCTGCTACACAGCCAACATCAGTCAAAATATCCACTGCCTCTATACTTGAAAGTGATAATGAGGAAGCATCAGCCAGCCCGGTAGTAAAAATCCCCCAAAGTCTGGTAGCCGGAGCAGCCATCATTTCTGCCTCAGCTGTTTCAACCCCCGTCTCGCATCCAATCAGCCATTCTCCCCGCTTTTCACCCATCATGGGAGTCGGCATTTTTTTGATTATCTTCTCGCTTACAATCCTCGCTAAGTTTTTCCTCTACCTGCGCTTTAAACATTAGCTTGGTCTTTGGGGTAAAAATAGTTACAATTCAGGTGATGAAATATTTGTCGGACAGCGAGAAAAAAACTAAAGATATTGCTGGAAAAATTGCCGGCCAATCCGCCGGAGGAAAAATTATTGCTCTAGAAGGTCCGCTCGGAGCAGGGAAAACCACGTTCGCCCAAGGGTTTGCCCAGGCTTTGGGAATAAAAGAGCCGCTCCAATCCCCTACTTTTATTTTGATGCGCCAGTACAAAATACCCGGCAACGAAGAAGGAAAGCTGTTCCATATTGATCCTTACCGCCTGGAGGATAGAGCCCAGGCACAATCTCTTGGGCTTGATGAAATTTTTGCCAATCCGCGCAACATTGTCTTAATCGAATGGGCAGATAAACTGCGCGAAGAGCTGCCAAAGCATCATATCAGGGTACAAATGAAAATTCTTTCCCCGGAAAAAAGAGAAATTACGGTTGCTGAGTAGTCGGATGGAGCAGCTCGCTTGCCGAAGGACCGTACGTTCCGCTGCTGCTAGCCGGAGTCGGAGTCAGACTGCTTAATGCCACCGCAGAAGTGGGCAGAACTGTTGTCGGAACCGGCGACCCCGTGGTATTGGCAGGCAGGAAAGTACCTGCTTCGTCTGCCGTTGTCTGCTCCCCGCTGACTGCCGGAAGTGAGGAAGGAGTCCTTTGAGCACCTAAAACGAAATAGGCCATCGTTGCCACAATAAGCAGCACCGTCACTCCCCCGGCCGCAAACACCCAGCGGGACAGGCCCTTCAGCCGGCCGGCTATCCCTGAATCCTGGGCAACACCAGTATTATCCTGAGCAACAACTGCCGGTACCTGACTTGTTTCCTGAACTAAAACCGGCTCTGCTGTCTGAGAAACCACTTGGGCAGGCTGGGCTAAACCGCTAAAATCTGTCTGCGTACCAGCCGCAGCCGCAAATTCATTTCCATCATTCTGGTATGCCGCAGGTTGCTCCCAGGAATGGTTACCCTGCGCAGGAGAAGTTCCGCCGGGATAAGTACCGTTTCCGGCAAAAGCCGGCGTTGTCCATTCCCCAGTTGAGCTGGGCATCTGATCCTCCCCTGCTGCAAAACCCGCCGGAACCTGGGCCATCTGAACAGGAACACCCGGCGCAGCCTGAGGAGGTATAAAGCCGCCTGCGTTTGGGACAGGTGCCGAAGGCAGACTATTAAGCGGGTCAGGCGGGGAGCTCCAGATAGAAGTTGGTTCCGCAGGTTGGTTTTGAGGAGCAGGCGGCCCGGTAAAATCACCGCCTACCTCAGGCATCGCGGCCGCAGCCTGGCCCATCGCAGGAGCAGGCTGAAGCCCGGCCTGGCTTAAATCCTGACTGGTCGGCCAGTTTTGCTGAGGCGGTTCAGTTAAGCTGTAACCAGTTGTAATATTAGGCATGCCAGATTGGGCTTCACCGGCAGCTGTGTCATAAGACGGTTGAGAAGATGCAGCCGGCGAAGGTACCAGTCCGGGGAAAATTCCTTCAGGCGCAGGCGGCATGCCTGCCGGGGCAGGAGGCGGAAAAGAACCGGGCGGAACCGGGGGTGCCCACTCTGGTGCCGCTGACACCGGATACCCCGAAGCAGCCAAGGGGGTGGGTGCAGGGGCCTGATATTGATATAAAGAAGGTTCTTGACTCACCGGCGGGAAGGCAGGCGCTGGCGGCATACCCGGCTCAAAACCAGGTGCTGCAACCGGGTAGGGAGACTGCATCGGATTTGGAGCAGCGGTAGCGGGAGCAGGCATCGGCTGAGATCCCCATGGCGGTAAGGCACCGGGGGGTGGAGCAGCCTGCGTTGGCTGAGGCGAAGGGGGAGGCCATACTACAGGAGGATTGCCGACAGGTGCTACCTGAGCACCAAATACATCATTGAGAGTTGGAACAGAACCAGCCGGTACACCGGAAGAAGGAGCAGAAACAGGGGGAGAAATCGGGTTATTCAGTTGGTTTGGATCCATGGCAGTCTACCCAGACCAGTTTAGTCAAAAGCATATATTTAGTCAATACGAACCTGAAAAGCAACCGCGTTTCAGGTATAATATATAAGTTTAAAGCGATTATGTTTGAAATTTTTAACAAATTAATTGATGCTAACCAGAAAGAGATCAACAGGTTAAGCAAAATTGTTGACCAGATAAACTCTCTTGAGGGCAAGTACAAAAAGCTTACCGACAAACAACTGCAGGCAAAACGTGAGGAGTTCTGCGAACTTTATGCCGGCGGAAATAATCTTGATGAATTATTGCCGGAAGTTTACGCTGCAGTCCGGGAAGCCGGAGTCAGGACCCTGAAAATACGCCTGTTTGATGTCCAGCTGATGGCCGCCATCGCTTTCCATGAAGGTAAAGTGGCTGAACAAAAAACCGGCGAGGGAAAAACCTTCTCTGCCGTCCCGGCACTTTTCTTAAACTCCCTCACCGGAGAAGGAACGCATCTGGTCACAGTCAACGACTATCTTTCCAGATTAGGTTGCGGCTGGATGGGCCCTGTCTACCACGCGCTTGGGACATCCGTCAGTGTTATTATCCACGAAGAAGCCTTCCTTTACGATCCTAATTACAAGGATTCCACCAGATATGACGAACGGCTGATGCATCTTCGCCCCATTTCCCGCAAGGAAGCGTACAATGCTGATGTTACCTACGGCACAAACAACGAATTCGGTTTTGACTATCTGCGGGACAACATGGCTTTTTCTCTCAATGACCAGGTCCAGCGGGGTCATCATTTTGCCATCGTCGATGAAGTTGACTCAATTTTAATCGATGAGGCCCGCACCCCCCTGATTGTTTCCCGGCCCAATGCTGAGGCTACGGAGAAATATTATGACTTCGCCAAACTGATAGATAAGCTCTCCAAAGAAACTGACTATAGTATCGATGAAAAGCAGCGTACAGCTAACCTGACAGAGCACGGAATCATGAAAGTGGAAAAGATGCTCGGCGTGGAAAACCTCTACGAAAAAGATTTTTCTACACTCCACCATGTTGAAGAGGCGCTAAAAGCCAGGGCGCTTTTTATCAAAGACCGCGATTATGTCGTTAAAAACGACGAGGTCATTATTGTGGACGAGTTTACAGGCAGGCTTATGCCCGGCCGCCGCTACAGCGAAGGACTGCACCAGGCCATTGAAGCCAAGGAAAACGTCCAGATCCAACAGGAGTCACAAACCCTCGCCACTATCTCCTTCCAAAACTATTTCCGTATGTATTACAAGCTTGCCGGCATGACCGGAACGGCAGCAACAGAAGCAGAAGAGCTGCACAAAATCTACAAACTGGATGTTGTTGTCGTTCCCACTAACACGCCAATGGTCCGTGAGGATCTTCCGGACATGATTTATAAAACCCAAACCGCTAAATATACGGCCGTGGCGAATGAGATTGAGAGGCTGCACAAAGACAGCCAGCCAGTTTTAGTAGGCACTACCTCCATTGAAAAAAATGAACTCCTCTCCGAGCTTTTAAAAAGAAAGAAAATTTCTCACGCTCTCCTAAACGCCAAAAATCACGAAAAAGAAGCTGAAATTATCGCCAAGGCCGGAGAAAAAGGAGCTGTTACTGTCGCCACCAATATGGCCGGCCGGGGTGTGGATATCAAACTCGGCGAAGGCGTGAATAAACTAGGAGGATTATTTGTTATCGGCACAGAGCGACATGAATCCAGGCGGATTGACAACCAACTGCGCGGCCGTTCCGGGCGCCAGGGAGACCCGGGTGCTTCCCGCTTCTTTGTTTCTCTGGAAGATGACCTAATGCGCATTTTCGGCGGAGATCAGGTAGCCAAAGTGATGAATTTCCTCAAAATGCCGGAGGATGTGCCGATTGAAAACGCCATGGTTTCCAAGGCAATTGAGTCAGCCCAGAAGAAAGTTGAGGGCCACAACTTTGATATCCGCAAGACCACTGTTGAGTACGACGATGTAATGAACCAGCAGCGGCAGATTATTTACGGCATCCGCAAAAAAGTGCTGGAGGCAGCGGCCGGCCGGGATAAAGATAAGGCTCATCTCGCCGAAAACGACAAGCCGAAACAGACAGGTCTGCGTGATGATGTCCTGCAAAAAATTGATGGAGCCATTGTTTCCCTGACCACGATAAATATCGAAGAAAACTTTGACCCCAAACGCATCGTCGAGGAATTTTCCACCATCATCAATTTTGATCCGGCCTCACTCTCAGAGATTGAAAAGCAGGTCAGTAAACTTTCTGCCCAGGAAGAAATTATCGAGCTTTTAACCAAAATCGCCCATGATGTTTACGCCGAGCGTGAAAAGCAGCTGGAGCCTGAAGTTGTCCGCCAGATGGAGACTTTTGTATACCTTACCACCATTGATACTTTATGGATTGAGCACCTGGATACCATGGATGATTTGCGGGTAGGTATCGGCCTGCGTGGATTTGGCCAGCGTGACCCACTGATTGAATATAAAAAAGAGGCTTTTGACCTGTTTGAAAAGCTGGTGGCCACCATTGATTACGAGATCGTCCACCGGATTTACAAAGTTGCCATTCAACAGGGACCAATGCCTGTTCCGCAGCCCCAGCCGGTACAAGTGGAAGAAACCCACCCGGTGCTTGAAGCCGGAGTCAGCACGGAAGTCGAAGAGGTTAAAGAGGTTGCTCGGGGCAAACCATTACCACAGTTACTGGAACATGAAGGGGAAACTACTAGGGTTACCATTGAACGGGAAGGACAAGTTGTTTCCAGTCAAACTTACGGCGGCAACGGTCAGGTTGCGCAAACTCACCCCAAAGTCGGAAGAAATGACCCGTGCTGGTGCGGATCAGGAAAGAAATATAAGAAGTGCCATCTAAATAGGGAACCTCAGACAGCACAGGAAAGAGAGGCTTATAATTTATTCTTTTCAGATCCTACAGAGTGGCATAAAAGATATGGAAATAAGTAGATTAGAGGCGAATGTCAATCTCTATTTTTCCATTTCCAGCTCTTATCTCTTTAATCATTCTTCTTAGAAAATGTTTCCTCTCTTCAAAGGTTGCATTATCCCATAATACATTGAGGTTTTCTAAAGATTTAGTAAATTTTTCTAACTCTTCACGATGTTCATTTAACTTCTGAATCTTAAATTGATATTCATCGGCTACCATATAGTACTTAGACTCTTCTTCCTCAAATTTCTTTTTATTAGCTGCCCACTCTTCTATGTATCTACTCCAGCCTCATATGCTTCTTTGGCTCTCTGTCTTCTTCGGTCTATTTCATTAAGCATCTTAGTGGCATAGTCGTACTCTTCCTTTATGTTGTCTGATATTTCTATGTTGCGATTAAAATTAAGTCTTTCTCTGGCTGTAGGGTTGTTAATTATGTTCCGTATTTGGTTTAAAACTGAAGACGGCCAAAAAATTGGCCGTCCGCGTTTTGGTAAAACTAAAAAGCTGTTGGATGAAGCAAAAAAGAGCTTCAGGGTCATGACTTCTCATAAGCTACCGGTAGATTGACCTAGTACAAACCTGCCGTTCAAAAAGTTATAATTGAGCTGTGAAGTTCGGTTCTTTTTTATTACTAATAGCCCTTCTATGTTTCGGGGCCTGGATCTATGCAAGTTACAATCCCTGGCCGCAAATCCAGCAGTTGATGGATCCATGCGGACAGCCGATTTATTACCGGATTGGCTCAATTAACCCCAATTTTAATATTTCTCAAAGTCAGCTTAAAAATGATTTGACAACAGCTGCCAATATCTGGAATAAAGCAGAAGGAAAACAACTTCTATCTTATAACCCCCAGGGGGGTCTGGTTATAAATATGGTTTATGATGAGCGCCAATCTGCCCAAGCTCAGGTCAGCCAGACAGAAAGCCAAGTCCAAGCACAGCAGCAGCTGCTACAGCCGTCGGAGCAAAAATATCAGGCAATGGTAGTAGATTTTCAGCAGCGTTTAGCAGCTTTTAATGCCGAAGTCGATTCCTGGAATCGCCGAGGGGGCGCATCACCTGATGTATATCAAAAATTAATGCAGGAGCAGCAGGATCTAAAAAACGAGGTCTCGCAGATAAATCAAATGGGCCACCAGCTTAACCAATCCGTTGATGCCTATAACAGTGCCGTGGGAAATCTTCAGCAGGCTACCGGTAATTTTAACTCCATTATCCAGGAAAGACCGGAAGAAGGGCTTTATAATCCTGCCAGTGATGAAATTGATATCTATATTCACTCCGGCCAAAATGAATTTATTCATACCCTTGCCCATGAGATGGGCCATGCTCTGGGCCTAGGGCACACTTTTAGCCCGGCCGATATTATGTACCCTTATACCACAAGCTCCGTCTCAGCATCAGAAAATGACACCGAGGATATCCGAAACCATTGTGAGAAAATTGACTTTCAGCGGGCCGTCAGCACGAAGATGCAGCAAACTGTAGACAATCTTAATTTTGGGAATATTTTACAAACTATCTTAAACAAAATTGATGACAGGCAATTTATTACCTCACAACCGCAGAAAGAGTTAACACCAACCACCGGAAAGCTACCAGCAGATCAAGCGGCAAAATATTTACCGAGTCCTGCAACTACCATATTTGGGGTGTTTTTAATCTTCAATAAATAATCCTTGGCTCCGGCCTGGCGGGCTTCCTGCTCCTTTGAGGAATCTTCCAGGTTAGTAATCAACACAACCGGGATATTTGCGCATTGGACATCAGCCTTTAAAGCTTTTAGCGCACTGATTCCATCCATTTTCGGAAGCATTACATCCATTAAGATCAGATCAGGGTTAGAAGACTTTGCTCTTTCCAAAGCTTCCTCACCATCAGCTGCAATAACTGTTTCATACCCGGCTCCCCGCGCCTCAATCCCATACAAGTCGCGGATAAAAAAATCGTCTTCAACTATGAGCAGCTTTTTTGGCTTATTGGGAGCACTGGATACTACTGAAGCATTATTATCCATTACCAGCATAGTATACAAACTTATCCTGGCTGTCAAGTTTATGTCCTGGATCAGTACTTTTGAGATAACCCTCCTTTCTTTAAGTACCGGTAAGGTGACAGATAGTTTAATGACTGGTGTGGTCTTTGTT
>JAJYIE010000044.1 GCA_021790255.1 bacterium
ACTAACACCTCAACCGACTATTGCCCCAACCGTCGCACCAACTACTCCGCCTGTTTCAAGCGGTGCTCTCAAAGTAAACATACCTTCCTGTATTTCTTCCGGTTATGGCGGTTCGGTTATTAATATCTCCTGGGGTGATTCAACCGTCAGCTGGGTTGATATTTCCGCAGATTCTGGGTTTAGTAGTTTTTACAATAAGTCGGTTTCAGGAGTGTTATCCACTACCGCTCCTTCAGGCTTTAACGGCTACTCTCCTATAAGCGGAGCTTTAACTCTGAATCCCAATACCACGTATTATGTCAGGACCTGGAATAATTCCGTTCATTCACCATCAGTTTCTTTCTCGATTCCCGGTTGTAATGCTTTTATAATGCCAACTCCTACCCCCTCTTTAACAATGAGCGTTCTGGCCCAGGATACCTTTGCCCGAACTAACCAGACTTATTGGGGGACTGCTTCAGACGGAAATATATGGGGCGGAGACGCCAACAGTAATAAAATCTTTTCTGTCTATACTGATACAGGCAAGTTATCTGGTGGTTGGCAACCATACTCAGCAATCTTGGGACCGATTGCTGCCAACCAGCAGGTCCTCTTTGCCGGCAGTATTAACAACTATAAATATACCAACATCGGGGCGGTTGTCCGCTGGATTGATAACAATAACTGGTACAAAAGCTATATTGACGGCAATCAATTAGTTATCCAAAAGGATGTGGCCGGCAACGTTAAGACCCTGGCAAATACCGGCTTCAAGGCTTACGCAGGCATTTCCTATACTATGAGGTTCCAGGCTTCCGGCTCGACTCTCTCAGTCAAAGTCTGGCCCAGTGGTACTGCCGAACCTATCGGCTGGATGTTGACCGCAAGTGACAACAGTCTCACCTCCGGGCGGGGCGGCTTACGGGCCCAGCTTCAAACAGGGGCCGTCATTACTTATCAATGGTTCAGCGCTTTACAGCTGCCGTAGATTTTACTAATTCTCATTACCGAAATTTACCGAACTTGAATGGGTTCCCGAAGTCTTTCTATCAGTGTTAACTAGTTGTCCCAAAACGATCCATTAGCTTGCCCGGCAGAACCGGAAGGGTTTTTCACCTGGTTATTATTATTGTTAACACTTATTATATTAGCAGAGGTTTTGCAGCGATGCTATTTTTCTTCCCGACAATAATAATCCCGGTCCCGATTATTACCAAAATAATAACTGCAAGGTAAATTTTTGATATCTGCCGCTATTCTTTTTCCCGGTGCTTTTTTAAATCGATAACTCTGTTTTTCAGATTAGCAAAATCTTTTCAAAAATATAAGGCAAGCGCAAGCAAAACCGCTAAAGTAGCAAGCCAGACCAAAGCCAGCAGCTTAGGAAATTCGATAAAAATATCAGGGCCGTATCAGCAAAATTTTCCTGATTGTGTTCATATTTCCCCGAAAAAGCTCCAGAAGATCCATGGTTTGCTGCGCTGCTAATATCGGCCAAATAAGAACTTGGTCCATTTTCCTCCCAGCTGTAAACATTATTGATAATTCTTTTCCCAAATCAGTTGTTTTCATACCTGTTCCCATAAACTTTTCGCAGTTCTATTTTAGCTCTTCCAAGCAAAGTTTTTACAGCGTTAATTGGCTTGTTCATCCGCCCGGCAATTTCTTTGTAGGAATAACCCTCTGCTAGCAATATTAAAGCCAGCCGGTTTTCCCTCTCCAGAGGCAACTTCGCACAGTAAACTGGTTGATTTCCCCGTGCTTTATCCTCTCCACCGCCTCTTTTTCGGACAAATCAACCATAGGATTTTCCTGTTAAAGATTATACTGCAATGGTGACAAGATTTAAAAACCGACGGACTTTAGCGGGATAGCTGAGAATAGACCGCCAGCCAGTTGGTAGCAATTTCCTGCTGGGCTTGTGCGAGGCTGATTTTACCGCTGCAAACCCGGTCGTGCAGGTAATTTTCCACCTGGTCTTTTTCATGGAACCCCGGCCTGGGGTCAGCTGCTTCTGGCCACAAATTGGCAATATCGTTGGAGCCGCCTAACTCAAGGCTGACCAGATGATCAACCTCATACTCGCCCGGCGAACGGGTAGTTACATCATATTCAGCATATGCTTCGTTTTTTACCGAAGATGAAACGTTTCTGACCGACTTCGAGTAACCGGGCGTGCAAATCTGTGCCGCCGTTGCATCAGGAAAAACTGCCCCGGGCGTGCATTGGTTGTCCGGTAAGCTGTTTTCAACCTGACAACCATCGGCTTTTATCCTCTCCCCCAACACAACTGTCGCCTCCGGAGTCTGCACCACAGGAGATTGTCCGGTAGAAGACGAAGAGGGATAAATTAAATCCGCGGCAGGAAAAACTCTCAGCATAGCCATAGCCAGCCCTGCCAGAACCAAAAGTAAAGCAACCAAATTTTTTCTTTTCATATGCTCCCTGTGAGTTCACTTACAAAAACAGCCCCGTTATCCGCAAGCATTTCTGCTGCCGCGTCATCGCTTTCGGCAGGCCCACTAACAGCTATCAAAACGGCGCCCTTCATAAGTAAATTGCGGCAATTTTCCACATCCGATTCAGACAACCCTCCACGACCTAATGTTTTCGCTATCCTGATGTTAAAATCCCCGCTCAATGGTCCCCGACCAACGGAGATGGTTTTAACTTGGCTTTTATCAGCCATCACCACCGAAATGTCTTTGTTTCTAAACTGCGCTTCAGCCAGGTTGTTAAGGGCAATCTCGGCGTGATCTATATTTTCAAATAAGCCGACTACCATATCTTAATCTTAATCATCTGACGTCAAATATCAACAAGAGGTCGGTAAGAAGCAGGCAAGCGTTAACAGGTAATATTTCTAATCAGTTCAACGGCCGGATTCTCAGAATTATCGGCAAAGTCAATTCCTATAAAATCCAGACGGTAAGGGCCGTTACCCCACTTATTTTTTTGCAGGTAAAAGCGGGCGGCCTTTAAGAGGTATTTAATTTTCCACGGTGTCATCGCTTCCACCGGCAAGCCGTAGTCGTGCGAGTAGCGTGTTTTGACTTCCACGAAGACCAGGTATTCTTTTTCTTGGGCAATAATATCAATCTCTCCGCCGGGAATACGGTAGTTACGATCCAGAATTTCATAACCATGATTGCGCAAATAGTGGCAGGCCAGGTCTTCACTTAAATTTCCGGTGGGGGTGGTAGACATAAGTTTATCATTACAAAAATTTCTCAAGATTAAAAGAGGTCCGATGCAGCGGACAAAGACCGTACTTTTTGATAGCTTCACGGTGTTTTAAGGTGCCATAACCTTTGTGCTGATTAAAACCATACTGCGGATATTTCTCATGTAATTGAACCATCAGCCCGTCACGGTAAACTTTGGCGATAATTGAGGCTGCAGAAATCGAAGCGCAAATCTTATCGCCGTCTTGGACCGGCCGCTGGTATCTTTGGTCAATGCCGCTGATATAGAAAGCATCAATCAAGCAGTAGTCTATTTTGACTTTTTTAGCCATTTTTTGAAGCGCCCGGCGGAAAGCTTCTTGCGTAGCCTGAGCAATACCGTTGGTATTAATAAAATCCACTCCGACTTCCCCTATTTCCCACACTACCGCCAGTTTTTTTATCTCCTCTGCCAACTTTGTCCGTTTTTTCGGTGGCACCATTTTCGAGTCGGCCAAACCGTCCGGGATTTTAACATCTTGTGGAAAAATCACCGCACCCACTACCACTGACCCGGCAAAACATCCCCGGCCGACTTCATCCAACCCGCAAACATACTTTTGTCCGGCCGCCCAAAGTTTTTGCTCAATATCAAAATTGGGTTTTATCACGCGAATATGATAACACGAAGATAAAATGTATAAGAACTTAGACCCGGACGGCCCGCTTACCGGTCAGCTCACGGAGGTAGTAAAGCTTGCTGCGGCGGATATGCTTGGCGGGTTTGACAACATCCACTTTAACCACGGACCTGGCATCAAGCGGCCACTTTCTTTCCACTCCCACGCCGCCGGCCCCGATCCGCCTGACCGTGACAGTCTTCTCTGCACGGCCGTTTAAGGATATAACAATCCCCTCAAACACCTGCACCCTCTGCTTGTTCCCCTCGACAACCATTGAATGCACCCGAACTGTGTCACCGACACCAAATTTGGTATTTTTAATTTCTCCTGAAAGCATACGGTAAATTTTAGCTTTTTTCGCCTCTCAAGTCAATCTTATGTCCTGGATCAGTACTTTTGAGATAACCCTCCTTTCTTTAAGTACCGGTAAGGTGACAGATAGTTTAATGACTGGTGTGGTCTTTGTTC
>JAJYIE010000017.1 GCA_021790255.1 bacterium
CGATCTAAGCCTGACAACGGCAAGAAAATTCTGATTGTGGAAGATGATGAGTTCCTGCGTGATTTTTACCAGGAACTTTTGGCCTCGGAGGGGTATGGAGTGGATACAGCCGCCGAAGGTGAAACCGGTTTGCAAAAAGTCAGCGCCGGAGGATGGGACCTGGTGATGCTGGATATTATGCTTCCCAAAATGGACGGCCTACAAATTTTAAGGCAGCTACAGCTGCATGGTCCGCAGAAACCCAACGGCCCGATTGTAGTCCTTACCAACCTAGGTAATGATGCGGTTATTAACCAGGCTTACGGCCTGGGGGCCAACGGTTACCTGATCAAATCGGCGATGAACCCGGATGAGGTTTTGAACGAGATTAACGGTTTTCTAACCAAGCCGGCAAATGGTTAATGGTTTGATTACGTCTTCCCCCCTGGTGATTTTTTCCGATGACTCACTGATGGTTTTAGACAAGCCGCCGGGTTTGACAGTAACCTCTTCGGAAACAGAAAAGTCTCCGACGCTGCAGGATATCCTAAGAGACAAATTTAGCCTGGATTTGGAGCGTGCCGGTATTGTTCACCGGCTGGACAAAGACACTTCCGGGCTTTTGGTGGTCGGGAAAACTGCTGAGATGGTGGAAAAGCTGCAGACCCAGTTTAAGGAAAGGAGGGTACTGAAGGAATACATGGCGCTTGTGCATGGCTTATTGGAAAAAGAAGGCCGGGTGGAGGGAGCAATTATACGCAATCCCAGGGATAGGGAGAAGTTTATAGTGATAAGTGAGAAAGAAAAAGCGGAAAGCGGGGAGGGTAGGGGGGCGGTGACGGAATATGCGCCCCTGAAACATCTGCAAATGAATGAAGAGCAAATACGCGTGATCTTCTTTGACTATTCAAAGCTCCAGCTGCGTAAGCTACTCACTACTCACTACTCACTTTTTACTCTCCTTTCATGTCATCCTCTGACTGGACGAACCCATCAGATTAGGGTACATTTAAAGTATATCGGTCATCCGATTGTCGGGGATGGCAAGTATGGTGGGCGCAAAACCACCAGGCTGGACCACCGGTGGTGCCCGCGGCAGTTTCTGCATGCTGCCAGGATAGAATTTACTCATCCGCAGTCAGGGGAGAGAATGAAGTTTGAAAGCAAGCTGCCGGAAGATCTGGAGACGGTTTTAAGTAAGTTAAGTGAGAAGTAAGGTTTTAACTGACTTCCAAATATATGGAGGGATCTAATCTATTATTTATTCAGCTAGCCGTTGTTTTGGGTCTGGCGGCAAGTTTGGGGTTTGCGGTCAAGCAATTAAGGTTGCCGTTAATCGTGGCTTACCTTTTGACTGGAGTTTTGCTGTCTTTTTTACAAATACTCAATTCGCAGTTCTTCCAACTTTTAAATTTCCTGCCGGACATAGGCATTGCCTTTGTGCTCTTTTTTATCGGCATGGAGCTAGATTTAAAAGAGCTAAAAATGCTCGGGAAGCCGATTGCTTTAGCCAGCCTGGGGCAGATTATCATCGGCTTTACCACGGGTTTTTTAATTGCCACTGCTTTAGGATTTAACGGAACCGTCAGTTTTTATCTGGGGGTAGGATTGTCTTTTTCCTCCACAATTGTTGCCGTCAAAGCCTTGCTTGATAAAAAGGAAGTAGGCTCGCTTTACGGCAAACTTTCCGTCGGTATTTTACTGATTGAAGACTTGGTAGCGATCCTGGTGCTGATGGGGATGGCTATTCTGGGTTCAGGTGGAGTTTTTGGCGCAGGGGACGGTTTGGTTATCAGTGAGTTCCTGCTCAAAGCCGCGTTGCTTCTGGTTTTAACTTTCTGGTTATCCCGCTATGTGCTAAAAAAGGTTTTTACTGCCGTAGCGGGTTCCTCGGAATTATTATTTTTGTCGGCCCTGGCCTGGTTTTTCATTTTTGTGGCAGTGGCGCTTTCTATTGGATTGTCAGCGGTCATTGGGGCATTTCTCTCCGGTGTGGCTTTGGCCAACTCGCCGTTTCACTTTGAGGTGCAGGGTAAAGTCAAACCTCTTCGGGACTTTTTCGTGACCCTCTTTTTCGTTTACCTCGGAACCAGGGTGAGTTTGGCACAGCTCGGGCAAACTTGGCCGATTATCGCTTTATTTACTCTCTACGCCTTAGCTTTAAAACCGTTAGTGTATCTTTTGATTTTGGGAGTGTTCGGTTTCCGTAAGCATACCATTTTTAACACCGCTATCCACTTGTCGCAAATTTCCGAATTTTCCCTGATTATAATGCTCATGGGGCAGCGCTTGGGGATTTTACCCGACTCTGCTTTGTCCGTGATGGCTTTGACAGGAGTGATTTCCATCACCGTTTCTTCGGTAGAGTTGGCGTTGTCACGGCGTCTTTATCAAAAGCTCAACCCTTTCCTGGGCCTTTTTGAAAGTAAGGGCACTTTCTCAACGGCAGAGAAAAGGCAAAAAGAAATGGAGCTTGAGGAGCATGTGATTTTAATAGGTGCCCACCGTATCGGCGGAGAAATTATCAGGTTCTTAAAAAGGGAAGGCATACCATTTTTGGTCCTGGACTTTAACCCTGAAGTGGTGCAAAGATTGATCAGGGAGAAGATAGCCACTTTTTACGGAGATTTGGGAGATCCCGAGATTTTGGATTTTCTCAATCTGGAGAAAGCAAAACTTATTATTTCGACAGCAACAGACGTTGATGATAATTTGTTACTTCTTTCCGAGGTTGCCCGCCGGAAACTGAAGGCGGTGGTAATTGTACGGGCTGGTTCGGCGGCGGAGGTCAAAGAGCTTTACGGTGCGGGAGCGGATTATGTAATTTTGCCGGAGGTGGTTTCCGGGGATTTCGTAGCACAAATTTTACGGGCCCACTGGCCAAGTATGGACTTTTTCAAAAACCGGGCGGATATTGAGCTGGAAAAGCTATCCCGTAACCAACTGGCTTTTGAGTAAGCATAATTGATTTATACCTTGACCGGGTGTACACTTACGCCAGATATGAGCGGAGCAGAGCGCAATATAAGCGGGGGGATAAGAGGAGAACCACAAAGACCTGTTTTGCTGCTGTATCTGCAGTCATTTTTTCTAAAGCGATTGGAAAGAGGAATTCATCTTCGGGAGGAATATGCTGTTTTGGGCCAGTCGGGGGACTGGTGGATGAAATTATTGGATAGATTTATATATAGTTCCTTTTGTGATTGCTTGGATTTGGGGGTGGGGGAAGATGCGCGCCGGTTAATGAGGAAGAGCACGCCGGAAGATTCTCACGAAAAGTAGCTTTTTGACTTTCCACTTGATTTGCCTCCCAGCTTTTTTTACACTTAAAACATGGAAAAATTGCGGGCAGTTTTACTTAGCCTTAAAAAGGTAATTCTTTCTGCCGTGCCGTTTTTGTTGGGGCTGCTGCTTGTACTCTCGGGGCTTGGCCAGTTAAAGTTTTCAGAAAGCCTGACGCTTTATACAGGACTGGTTTTAATCGCGCTGGCAGCTTTAAATTTTTTCCTAAGTTAAGGGAGGTGGTTTTTCATGGCGGGATTTAGCAGTTACTTTAAAGGTGAAAAAAAGAAAAAGAAACAGAACCAGGAAGGCGGCAAAATTAATAACGCCCCCGTTTTTGTGCCGCCGCAGGTAATCAGTAAGGGTAAGAAAGAGCAGTAACTTAAAAAAGTGGATTGATGGCTAAAACTGCCCCCAAAACAGGAAAATTAAAGAGGCAAAAATCCCGGCAGGACAGCCGGGGTTACCGTACCCGGATGGGGCTCTTTGCCCTGACATTTCTGGTGCTGCTCATTGTCTGCGGCAAACTGATCAGCCTGGTACAAGGCATCAGCCAGCCCATTGCGCCGGATTCACCTGTGGGGCAAAAGACTTATCAATGGGACGGCACCGGCCGGCTGAATATTGTAGTACAAGCGGACAACCTTTATCTGTTTTCCTTTAATCCGGGATCTCAATCAGCCAATTTATTATTAATTCCGCCGGAAATGTATTTGAACCTACCCTTAGGCTTTGGTCAATACCAAGCCGGCAGTGTTTATCAACTTGGGCAAAGCGAGCAGCCTCCGCTGGGAGCCCGGCTTTTGAAGGAGGGGATGGAAAACACTCTGGCGGTGCCGGTTGATAATTACTTTTTGGTGGGGAAAAATTTTTCCGAAGAACCTTTTCCGAAGGTTTTGGAAAAAATCAGGCAAAATCCCATACAGGCCGCTGGACTTTTGCGAGGCAGCAAAACCGACCTGTCTCTGAAGGAATATTTTTTGCTGATGCTCTCTTTGCGTAATGTGCGTGAGGATAAAATCAGCGAGAGTGATATCAGCGAGTCTACCGTAACTTCGTGGGAACTTTTACCAAACGGCAGTCGGGTGCTGGGGATCAATAAGCCAGATTTGGAGCAGTTTGCACAGGGTCAGCTGGAAGATACTGCGCTGCAAAACGAAGAGTTTTCTGTGGGGGTTTACAATGCCACAAACCATCCGCAGCTGGCGGAAAAAGCTGCCCGGCTGGTGCGCGATATGGGCGGCAGAGTTATTTTTACCAGTAATTTATCATCAGATATGAAAAACAGCGTTGTAATCGGGAAAAAATCTTATACTTCCCGGCGTTTAGGCCAGATTTTTACCCCAAACTGTCCTGTGGAGGTGTCTGCACATGATTCCACCAAGCCTGGTTGCCAGCCGGTCGGTTTTGACCAAAGCATCTCCAGGGCGGATGTGAACCTTATTTTAGGGGAAGATTATTACCGGGAGTTTCAGTAGGCTGAACTTACCTTTGTTTGACCTCTCGTCCTAGTGGATATCTCATAGTGTGGAAATTATAAACCCTTCCTGTTATACTACGCTAGTAGATGAGGGCCCGGCGCTCTGAAGATGCCGTAAGATATGTTAATCTGGCTGCTGTTATTTTTAACTATTGTTGTTATTTCTTTTGTGCTGGCGCTGCGCTCGATGGGCGACTTCTATGAAAAACCAGCCAAATCAGCTGCCGATTTTGCCCCGTTTTTAGTCCGCCGCCCGGGAGCCGTAACTGTTGATCTGCTGGATGATTTATATGAGGCAGCCCGTCAGGAAGGGCTGCTGCTGGCTTTTGAAAGGCTTTTTAAGGGCAAAAGAAGGGCATTGGTGATCTTTGGCTCCCGGCAGATGCTGCAG
This sequence comes from bacterium, assembly GCA_021790255.1. GTDB lineage: Bacteria > Patescibacteriota > Microgenomatia > Daviesbacterales > UBA10151 > JAJYIE01. The sequence goes on from JAJYIE010000017.1 coordinate 5,133, forward strand.
CCCTTTTCCGAGGTTTTGGAGCTTCTGGAGCTGGAAGATTACAGCTTGCGGGTGGACAACAAAAATGTTAGCCCAAAAGTGCGGGCCTGGGAGATGGGGGTAAAACAAAATACTAAATCATCTGGCACGAAGACCAGGCAATGGCTTGAGAGTGAAGAAGAGTTTTGGTGGGAGCTAGTAGTGCAGCCGATAGGCTTGATTGAGGAAAAAACCAAGCAGGCGCTGGCTTTACTGGTCGGTAGAAGTACTGCCGGTTTTAGCCGCCCGCAGGACCTGAAACAGGCTGCTGTTAATATGGAGACTGACAGCGCCGGCCGTAAGCGGTTCCAAATGGCGATGAGGTCGGTAGTTTTGGGATCTGATAAAAAAAGAGCGGATCTTTTGCAATCTGAACTGGTGGGAGTCGGCGGCGGTTTGGGGCTGACGCCGCTGCCGCAACCGCATGCTACCGATACACTGATAAAGCTATATCAGGAGCGGGCGCTGCCGCAATTCGGGGAAGACGGAACGCCGGTTGGGATAACAACAAAAGAGCTTTATGTTTTGCTGACTTTAGGGATCAGGCCGTGGGATAGCCGAAAATAGTCAGCGGAGGCTTTTACAATCAGGCGTTGTCTTCATCTTCACCCATCTCTTCGTATATTGATTCTTCCTCGGTCTCACTGGCGATAATAATGTGGTTTGAAGAGTAAGTGAAGTTGGTGTTAAGCCCCTCTAAGAACGACGGCTGGTTGCGGAATCGTGCGGAGCGGTAAGTTTCCCGGATTAAGATAGAAAGACCGTTAGTTTTAACTGTTTTGATGCATGCCTGGTATTTATTGCCTCCGTGCATCAGCTTTATCAGGCGGTGCGAGATATCATCCGGCAATACTCCCAGGTATTCTCCGACATCATCAGTAACAGTAACGCCGCGGTTTTTCACTGCCAGGTTAACCAGCATGCCTGCGGAAAGCAGTGAAAGTTTTTGCGGCTCAGTCACTTTAAGCAAAGTTACTACCTGGGTTTTTCCCGGCTCCTCAATGAACAGACTTTGGTCAAATTTAATTGGCTGGTGAGCAGGCGGGATAAACTTGGCTCCTTTTTTGTTGTAAGTTTCCACCCGCTTAATAAATTTGCCGGCAATTTGGTTGTAAGGGTCAATTTTCAGGGATTTTTCAAAACACTCTTTCGCTTCAGCTAACCTGCCCAGCTCAAAGTTGGCTTTTCCCAGGCGGTTTAAGGCATCAATACTTCCGGGATCAACGGCCAGGATTTGTTCGTTTAAGCTCAGGGCCTTTTCCCAGTCAGCGCTGAGGGCAGCGGCAATAGCTTGCTGGTGAAGGGCAGAAGGAGAATCGCTCATCAATGGATGAGTATAGATAAAGAAGAGATTGTTGTCAATGGATTGACAAACAATGAATCTGGATAAACATTGAATTAACATAATCACTAATTGACTTAAACCCTAATTAACCCAAATAAGCACCAAGATTTAAATGTCCAAATATTTGGGATTTGGGAAATTGGGGTTTATTTAGTAATTAGTACTTAAGACCTTGCGATTTGCAGTAGCAAAGTCCTAGAAATTAATATTTTTTTCTGAGCTTGAAAAACCCATCGGTAAACGCTATTATCTAAACGTTATGTCAGGACACAGTAAGTGGTCCACAATAAAAAGAGCTAAAGGTGTAGCTGATATTAAACGCGGCCAGACCTTTACCAAAATTGCCAATTCAATTACCATCGCTGCGCGTGCCGGGGGTTCGGGTGATCCAAATTCCAACCCGCGTTTGCGCACTGCTCTGGAGGACGCCAGGAAGGTCAACATGCCTAAAGAAAATGTCCAGCGGGCTATTGACCGCGGTTTGGGCAAACTGCCGGGGCAATCTCTGGAAGAGGTTCTTTACGAAGGCTTTGGCCCGGCCCGGGTGGCTTATATTTTGGAGGGGGTCAGTGACAACCATCTGCGCACCAACCAGGAGGTTAAAAGCCTTTTTGAGCATTCCGGCGGAAGTTTAGGAGGACAGGGGAGTGTAAGTTATATGTTTGATAAAAAAGGTGAAATTAGGGTGCGGACTAAGGGGGGAAGCAGTGAAGATGAGATTTTGGAACTGATTGATCTGGGGGCGGAGGATGTGGAAGAATATACGGAGGATGGAACACGAATGTATTTAGTATATATAGAAAGCCCGGAGTTAAATACTATGAGTAATAAAATTACTCAGGTCGGGTTTGCGCTGGAAAGCGCAGAAATAGTTTATAGACCAAATACTATAGTGAATATTGCCGACTCTGAAGTGGCCAAAAAGGTGTTGGATTTTACGGAAAAGTTAGAAGAACATGACGACATCCAAAGAGTATATGCAAATTTTGATATTCCGGATGAGCTGATAAATAGCGCATAGTGTTTTACGGATTATGGTATAGTCAGCTATACGCTAACTTGTATGATAATTCTCGGTATTGACCCAGGCACTGCGACAACCGGTTATGGGCTGATAAAAATCCCCGATGATATTTTAGGGCGAAAGTACGACTATGGAATTGAGCTTATTACTTACGGAAACATTAATACGCCCAAGGATAAACCCATGCCTCTCAGGCTGCTGCAAATTCACCGCCAGCTGAACGAAATTATTGAAAAATATCAGCCTAACCAGATTGTGATTGAAATGCTTTTTTTCGGGGCTAACAGCAAAACCGCTATTTCCGTGGGTCAGGCCAGGGGAGTAGTGATGCTGTCTGCTGCCAAATATAGTCTGCCACTGCAAGAGTACAGCGGACCACAGGTAAAGCTGATGATTGCGGGAGCCGGACGGGCAGATAAAAAGCAGGTGCACGAAGGGGTACGGAAATTCCTGGGGACCAACGGCCGCAAACGTAAGAAATTAGCTACTCCCAAGGGCGGCCATTGGGATGACTGCGTGGATGCTCTAGCTATTGCAATTTGCCATGTTTTAAAAATTGCAGCAGCGTGATGGCAAATAGCGGATGGTAGGTTGTAATATGAATAAGCGCCATAAAATAATTATTACTTCGTCTGTTTTGCCCCTGGCCTTAATTGTCATCTGGTATGCTCCGCTGTCCATTTTTATAACCTACAAGTTTTACCTTATCGGTGGGGTAGTGACCCTGTCTTATTTACTCTCTCTATGGTCGCTCTGGGAAGGCATCAGCAAGCTGAAAGGCGCAGTATTGTTAATCCTGCCGACGCTTTTTACTTTGGCTCTGGCCGGTTATTATTTCCTGCTGCCTTTGCGCTGGCCGGTCCCCACAGCCGTTATTTTTGGTCTGACATTTTATACACTACTGCTGTCACAAAATGTTTTTAATGTTGCCTCCATCAGGACAATTCCGCTGTACCGGGTTGCCTCCACTACGGCATTTGTTTTAACCTTGATGACAGCCTTTTTATTGTTCAACGTGATGTTTTCATTAAACCAGCTTTTTTTGTGGAACGGGGCAATGGCTTTTCTGATCAGCTTCCCGTTGGTACTGCAGCTTTTGTGGTCAATTGAGATGGAGGGAATAAACGGGCGAATTTTAGCTTATACCGGCGGCATTTCCCTAATTACCGGCGAGCTGGCGCTGGCATTGTCCTTTTGGCCGATATTTCACCCACTGGCATCACTAATACTGATGACGGCACTTTTTGTAACGGTTGGCACAAGCACCCACTTTTTCCGTGAAAGGATGACCCCGGGGGTTGTTTGGGAATATGTGGCCTGGGGAGTGGCAGTTTTTATAATTGCCGCTTACGTAACCTCCTGGACAGGGGAGTGAAATTGGTATTTTTAAGGGGATGGTTTTTGGGGCCTTCTTTAATGTTCCTAAAAAGTTTTCCGGATCTTTTAATGTGCCGAAAAGTAAAAAGTTTGCGGGAAATATTTTATGGTTTGGTAGAGGAGTGGAGGAGTGGTGTATATAACTATAGGGCTCATAAATGATATAGTTTGATATGTTTAATATTTTTAATGTGGATAACTATAAGACATTTGCAAGATCAATGCTTTACGATAACTAAATACTACTGCGATCGGGTGTCGTAGTGATATATCGGTTATCTGAGGCTGGGGCACTCTCTTCCTGGATAACCATTAACAGAAATCTTACATTACTGCTAATTTATTTTACACGCGTGAAAAAAACAGGAACCTACTGACAGGGAGGGGGTTCCCGGGAAGATGTCTGGTCCTGGCCCTAAAAGGGATAATGTATTAGGTTTGGCAGCAGACTTGTTAGCTTTCTTTAACCATACCCTCTATCGGAGAACCCTTCCCTTAACTATCATGTCGCACAATGTATCTTATGCGACGTCATGGAGGCTACATACCGGGGAGGGCCCATCAAGTAATCTCATGAAAAGTTATTTTGAATTTTGACAGTTGACCTTTGGCTTTCTTAATTTATACCTGTTTTGTTATATTCCCGCCCGGAAAATATTGATATATTTTAAAACAATTATCTCGGTTTTCTTAAAATTTGGAAAACCAACTTTAGAGTTTTCTGACAATCTAAACAAGAATGTGTTGGGTTACCTACATCTCCATCCCGCCCAAACCGTTTTAGGGGCCTTCTAGGGCTTCGTAAGTGCAAGGCTTGCGAACTTACTTCACAAGTTCTTAAGGTCTTTCCAAGGCCTCGAGACTGGCCAGACATAAAAGGCTTGTGGTGTTGGAGAATTTTAAATTAAATTTGGTACTGGTGGGTTTTTAACAGTTATATTTGGGTTACCTATCTCTTATTTCTGGCGCACTGGCCGTATGTACAGACAACTTTTACCCGTGGCTTAATTTCCCTGGTTTGCTGGGTTGTTTTTGAAACGGCTTGGCTTTATTACTGGCAACATTTGTAATCAGTTTCGATGTCGCACAATAATGTGTTTCTCCAGATTATTGACATTATATTCTCGATCGAGAATATAATGTCAAAAGATTATGCCTGTGATGTTACATTTAATCTAAACTTCCTGTTGGTATTGTCGGACAATCTTGACTTCCCTCCTCGGCTTAGGTTAGGATAATAGCGACTATGGCTCTGGCAACTCAGATTACTGATTTTTTGGAGTACCTGGAGATTGAGCGCAATGCTTCCCAAAAGACTATCCAGAATTATGACCATTACCTGAAGCGGTTCTTGGATTTTGCCTGTTCAACAAGCTTAGGGCGAGCCGGCGATATTGACCCAAAATCGATTGACCTGGCGCTTGTCCGCAAATACCGGCTGCACCTGTCGCGCTGGACTGATCCGAATAGTAAAAAGCCTTTAAAAAGGGTCACCCAAAACTATTTTATGATTGCCCTACGGGCATTCTTAAGATATCTGGCCAAGCTGGATATCGAAACACTGAGTCCGGAAAAGATTGAGCTGGGGGAAAATGATGCTGCTCCCCTGAAGGTGCTGGAAGCGGAGGCTTTGCAAAAACTGCTGGAGGCTCCGGACACCACTGAAAAGTCTGGATTGCGTGACCGGGCGATTTTGGAAACGCTTTTTTCCACCGGCCTGCGGGTGTCTGAACTGGCTTCTTTAAATGTCGATACCGTTAATTTGCAACGGCGGGAGTTTTCGGTGGTCGGTAAAGGCAGCAAGGAGCGGATCGTCTTTTTGTCGGAGGCGGCGGTACACTGGCTGGAAAGGTACCTGATGATCCGTAAAGATTCATTTAAGCCGCTGTTTATCCGTTATCAGGGAAAAAGTGAACTGGAAGATTCCGGCGAAAGAATGCGCCTGACACCGCGGTCAATTGAGCGGATTGTCGAAAAATATGTTAAGGTGGTTGGGTTATCTGTGAAAGCAACTCCGCACACATTGAGGCATAGCTTCGCCACGGATTTGCTGATCAATGGAGCTGATATCCGCTCAGTGCAGGAAATGCTTGGCCACTCCAACATTGCAACTACGCAAATCTATACCCACATAACTAACAGGCACCTCAAGGACGTACACAAGGCTTTCCACTCCGGGAATAAGGGGTGATTGGTGGTTTTTAGAAGGACTTAAGCTGCACCGGCACGGATTTGTGCTTCCTCATCCAACATGGCCGTCACGACCTCGTGGGCACAGGCTGTACAAAGTGCAGAATGTTCATTTAAAAGTTGGTAGTCGGGAATTTCGTTATCACCATACAGAGTTCTGCCAAGGTAAGCCAAGGCTTTACCAAAACGAAAATTTTCTTCAATCGGCGGGCAGGCTGATCCGGCGGTAAGTTCTTTAGCATTGAACAGCGGCTCGTAATCGAGCTCAGAAATTTCCAAAGGCCTTAATAATTCAAGTTTAGGCATCTTTTCCTCCTCTCTATACCGGCTCCACTGCGTGCAGTAAACAGATGTGGGGTGGTGGTATCTGCTTGAGAAAATTCTAGCCCTGTTGAGTTATGCTGTCAATAACGGACTAGCTTTTTAAGTAAAGTAATGTTTTCCTTATCCGGACCGTCGTCGGCAAAACCAGGCACTTCCAAAATAAAGGGAATGTCAGCGAAAGCCGGATGGTTGATAATATTTCGGAAACCTGCCAAACTGATAAAACCTTCGCCGATATTGGCGTGGCGGTCACGGTTTGATCCAAGCTCAGTCATTGAATCATTGGCATGGATTACTGCCAATTTTTCCAGACCGATCTCCCGGTCAAACTCCGTCAAAGCCTTGTTCGTGCCCTCGGGTGTCCTCCAGTCATAAGCGGAAGCAAAAGAATGTTGGGTGTCCAGGCAGACTTTTAACCCGGGGTCCCCAACTGTCTTGATAATTTTGCCAAGCTCAGAAAATTTATCCCCTATTAAGTTGCCGGCCCCGGCCGAATTTTCCATGATAATGGTTTGCTCCTTGGTTTCAGCAATGATACCACTTATGGCTTTAATGATTCGGCTGAAAACTTTTTCCGGGTCATTCTCCTTGTGTGATCCGACATGGAAGATAGTTCCGGCCATGCCCAGCCGCGCTGCCGTCTTTTGAGAATAAATCAGCCACTGTACAGACTTGTCCAGAATTTCCGGTACTGAGGATGCCATGTTGATCAGGTAGGCGGAGTGAATAAAGTTGGGACCAATCATTGTGGATTCGGCTTTTTTCGGTACTCCCCGATTTCTTCATCTGAGCGCGGTGTATGGGCCCATTGTTGCGGCGGCGAGATGAAAATCTGCGTGCAATCAGCACCGATTTCCTGTGCTCTATTAAAGCTGAGATCCAAAGATACTGCCGCTGAAATATGGGCACCAACCTTCGGCATAGTGAAGGTATCTTAGCACAAATTACCTCCTGAAAATTAAAATCACATTTACTTCGATGATTATCAAACGAAATGTTCTGATTTGGGGGGAATGATTTCAGTCTTGGTTAAGGGGTATACAAAAATTTAGATTGATACCAATCCCAATAATCATGAAAGGCAACCGGATTGTCAGAAATTTGCCGCAGCAAACCAAGTTTGAGCTGTCTGGGCGGAGTAATTTCGTGGGAGAGCCTGGGGAATGGTCTTTGGTAAATCCGTATTGGTCTTGACCGAAAATCAAGTAAATCCTCCACTTCTTTCCGAATTTTTGAGTCCGGAATAATAGTAAGAGAGTTTTGATCGAGGCCAAAAGCCAGTCCCGTCCTGATTTTTTCCAACTCTGTCGACGAAGCAACCCTAAGTTCTTCCAGGCCTACGGGTGGTAGGAATAGCCTGGTAGCATCCATTCCCCCATCCCCTTCGTAAAGATGTTTAAATATTACCTGCAATTTGTGAATTACGGGGAAAACAATGGTAATATCAGAATTTTCAGCGATATGACAAATATCTAAGTCACTGTCATTATTGGCAATTCCCCGACTGAGAGACCCGTAAAGGATCGACCCGAGATAACGGTTTTGATGGTGTTCAGAAGCAATTTTCTCATTTACTAGTTGAGACAACAAATGGGTAACTGCTAAAGTGTCCCTCATATCCAGTGTCTTGGGTAGGGGCACTTCTGTCAAAAGCGGGAAAGATGCATATATGTCAGTTGAATGAACAGATTCAGGGGACGGCATAAGTGGAAGAAATTATACTACAAATTTCTGAATAAATCAATACTATAGGATTATATGGGCGAGCTTGCCTTATCTTGTTTTAGAAAGATATTTTTACATCACTGAAAGGGTTTTGCCCGCCCAGCCGTAGTATTGGAAATCAGAGATCAGGCCAAACATCTGGAAAGGCCATGTAACGGCTACCTCATAAAAGCGCAGGCTGAACAGCGAGAGAGTTGGCCAATGGTAAAAAAAGGTGAAAATAATGGCAAAAATTATGCCGATAACAAAGTAGATAATGGCGATGACGGAAATGCGTTTTTCCCAGTAATGGTTCATAGCAACTTGATGTTCTGGATCGCCAGCAATGACGGAAGGGTTACTCCTTTTCTTTTGACGAAACAATGGTGGCAGCGGCCACCCTCTCCCCTTCCCTCATCCTCATTAGTATTACACCCTGAGTCTGCCTTTGCAAGCTGGGAACATCACTGATGGCAATTTTAATAATTTGCCCCTTGTTGGAGGTTAAAACCAGCGTATCTGTGGCAGTGTCAATCATTTGGGCGGTGACAATCGGCCCAGTCTTGGAAGTAACCTGGGCAGCTTTGACCCCTTGGCCTCCCCTGCCCTGCCTGGCCCACATTAACACGGGCGTTTTCTTACCCAAACCGTTAGCCATAATTACGAGCAATTGGTCTGCCTTAATGTCAGCAATTTTGCAGGCGGAAACCACCTGGTCTCCCTTGGAGAGTTTAACTCCTCGGACTCCGGAGGTATCCCGGTGGGTGGGGCGGATATCTTTCTCGTGGAAGCGGATGGATTGGCCGCCATGGGAGACAATAATCAGCTCGTTTTCACCGGCTGTGGGAATAACCCAGCCCAAAGTGTCTCCTGCGTCAAGTTTAATGGAAATTAAGCCGTTGCGCCGGATGGTAGCGTATTCGCTGATTTCGGTTTTTTTAACGTTGCCGTCCTTGGTGCACATAAAGAGGAACTTGGCGCTGTCTTTTTGGCGTAATGTTAGGATGGCGGTAATTTTTTCGCCTTGGTCGATATTGATTAGGTTAACAATTGCCTGGCCTTTGGAAATGCGGGAAGCTTCCGGGATTTCCCACACTTTCAGCTGAAAGGCCCGCCCACGGTCGGTGAAGAATAAAATGTTATCCAGCGTCCGGGTGTAAAAAATGTGACTTACAGCATCTTCTTCTTTGGTGGTGATGCCGGAAACACCTTTGCCGCCGCGGGCCTGCACCCTGAAGGTGCCGGGCTGCTGGCGCTTAATATAACCGCCCTCGGTAATGGTAACAATAGTCACTTCGTCGGCAATGAGATCTTCTTCAGAAAACTCGCCCACTTTTTGTTTATAAACCCGGGTACGCCTCTCGTCTCCGTATCTTTCCTTGATTTTTAAAAGCTCATCCCTTACGACTTTCAGAATCTTTTCTGGATGGGCCAGCAGATCTTCTAAATAAGCAATAGTTTCCCGGACCATTTTAAGCTCGTCTTCAATTTTTTGCCGTTCCAGGGCAGCTAAGCGCCGCAGCTGCATGTCCAGAATCGCCACGGCCTGGATTTCACTCAGCTTGAACTTGGTCATCAGGTTTGTTTTGGCCTCGTCGGCATCCTTGCTTTTCTTGATAATTTCAATGACGGCATCAATGTTGTTTACCGCAATCATTAACCCTTCCAGAATATGTTCCCTGGCCCGGGCTTCTGTCAGCTCGAACTCAGAGCGGCGGCGGATAATCACCTGACGGTGAGAAATAAACTCTTCCAGGATATGTTTGAGGGACAAAAGGTGCGGTACTCCGTCGACCAAAGCTACCAGGTTGACATTAAACACAGACTGCATGGCGGTGTGTTTATAAAGGTTGTTTAAGACCGACTGGGGTTTGGCATCACGCTTGAGCTCAATGACCACCCGCATACCCCTCCGGTCTGATTCGTCTCTAAGGTCAGAGAGCCCATCAATTTTGCGCTCTTTATAAAGTTCAGCAATACGGGTGACCAGGGCAGCTTTGTTAACCTGGTAAGGCAGTTCGGTGATAATAATGTCGAAGCGGCCGGATTTGGTTTCCTCAATTTCGGCTTTAGCCCGCATGACTATACGGCCTTTACCGGTAGCATAGGCGTTCATAATCTCCGAAGCATCGTAGATTGACCCTCCTGTGGGAAAATCGGGGCCTTTGATAAACTGCATCAGCTGCTCGACGGTAGCATCGGATTGAAATTTCCCATGGCTCCTGTCTTCGGGAGTTTCTGCATTAATCTGGCCATCCGGTTTACTGGAATTGTCAATCATGTGTGCCAGAGCGTCGATGACCTCTCCTAAATTGTGTGGTGGAATTTGGGTGGCCATACCCACGGCAATACCCGAAGCGCCGTTTAAAAGCAGGTTGGGAATAACCGAAGGCAAAACTAGGGGCTCTTTGGTGGTTCCGGAATAGTTATCCACAAAATCCACGGTGTCTTTGTGGATGTCACGCAATAGTTCATCGGCAATAGCGGAAAGCCTGGCCTCGGTGTAGCGCATGGCAGCCGGAGAATCGCCGTCAACAGAACCAAAATTTCCCTGGCCGTCCACCAGCATGTAGCGCATTGAAAAGTCCTGGGCCATACGGACCATGGCATCATAGACAGGGATGTCGCCGTGAGGATGGTAATTTTTCAGAACTTCTCCGACCACGGCCGCCGATTTTTGATAACGGCTGGTGTGGTGCAGGCCCTGCTCGTCCATAGCATAAATAATCCGGCGCTGCACAGGTTTTAAGCCGTCACGGACATCCGGCAGAGCTCGGGCAACAATGACGGACATGGCGTAGTCCAAATAGGACTTCTTCATCTCGTCAACTATGGGAGCCAGTTCAACTTTGCCGATATCATTCATAATTTTATACTCTTCGAGGAACAAAGTGGCGAGAGACTGCCTTAAACTATAGTAATAAATTAAGTAAGTACTCGCTACACTCGAGCAATATTAAACACTAAAAACGCCCTTTTGGGCACGATCATTATACCTTGTTTTGAAGCAAAAAGGCAAGCCACGTTCATGAAAATAACGGTCGTATAAACTGAACCTAGCAAGCCTTTTTGGGGCAGAAAACGGCTTTGTGGTAAGATTTAATCAGCTATGCCACCCAATTTTCCCGCCCCTGAAAACATTTGGCAGAGAATCAACTATTACCTGCCCCCGCTACACATGAAGAATAGGCTGGCGAATAATTTGGCAGCGATAATTATGGGCTCTTTAATCGGTTTAATATTTCCGATTTTGCTGGTGGTGGACCATCTGTTGTCGGTTCATTTCTACCTTGCGGACAAGATATACTTTCTGACTTATGTGCTGGGGCCGTTTTTGGGGGTGATTGTTACTGACTTTTTGCTGATGTTTCTGGCAGGTTACCTCGCCGCTGATAAGAGCTTTGACAATAAACTTCTTTCCAGTCTGGCGGTGGGAGTAATTGTGCCGACGGTGACGGCTATTTTAAACTGGGGCCTGCTCTTTTTGGATTTTCATCTTGTCATTAATATCTTTATCTTCTCTCTTTATGCATTCTTGGGAGGGCTTTGTGATATCTATCTCCCCTTCCGGCATCGCAAATCTGAGATGAACTAGGACTGGTCGCAGTTTAATCAGCAGTAAAAAATTCTATTTCTTCGGACTAATTATTTCGGCCAGAGGAAATTAAGTTTGTTTAATATCTACTTCTTTTGTTGCTTTTTTGGGATAACTGAAAGGCCTTAGTTAACTCATATAAACCGCAACCTAACTTGTTCGCGGGTAATAATCCTTTTCGCATCGTTATCATTCTTTCCCTATGACCAAGCTTAATATTTTCAAATTCTTGGTTTTCAGCTGAAAAAATAGCTGCTCCATAAATCGCGAAAAGATCTTTAACTGTACTGGCTGCCATTTGATTTCCGTAGTTAAAATGCCACCATTCGTCTTTATAACCTTGGAACTCGGCTGCTGTCATAACATTATAAAGAAACCTGCGGTTATCCCGTTGCTCAATTTCTTTCTTTGCTAATTCCCTGGTTTGCGACAATTGCTCGTAATAAGTCAGAGCTGCCTCTTTATCCCCGTAATCAAAAGCGGTGCCAAAGTCCAGCAAATGCGCCTGCTCATTAATTATTTTCATCTTTTGCATCTCCAACTCAAAAGCCTGCAAACCGGTAGTTTTCTCCCATTCTTTAATTTTTTCTTTGGGCATAAACATCCGACGATATAGCGGTAACTTTCTGGTATATAAACTAGCTATTTGCTGGTCAATAGCCTTTACCTGGTTATTTGCCAATTCCGGTAGTTTGTAGATAATGACATCAACAGAGCCGCCTGTATTATGAGGAGATGGCTTATTTGGGTTTGACGAGGGTAAAGATACATAACCTTGGGTCATTTCCGCCAACTCTTTATCGTCATATTCTGGATGTAGCTCTTTTAGGGGGTTATAGTAAGCGTCATAAAGGGATTGTTGGACTTGAAGTGAGCGATATGAATCAAAAACTACTAAATACATATTGTAAGGAAGTATTTTTTGGGCAACCGCCAACTTTTCTGCTGCTCCTTTACGGGTAAACATAGTCATGAGACTTCCTTCTAACTGCCGGTAGAGTGAATCGGCTCTCTCGCCAAAATATATTGAGTTGGTAGCAATTTGATGAAAATCCGTAAAAGGTCCAAGCGGAACTAAGAGCTCACCACATTCTTTAATGGGAATCTCTTTCCGTGCTGGTACTTGCCCAGCTTCTATGGGTATAGGCTGTTTTAATAGCTCATTAGTGGAGATTTCCGGCGAATCCATATATTTTTCTATCATATGTTGGCGCCCTTCTTAAGGTTCAAACCAGTGAGACTGATTAAAATAAATTCGTTAATCATCTGTTCGAAACTTAATCCGGCAGCCAAGGCGGCTTTGGGATATAAGCTATGGCTGGTTAAACCGGGGATGGTATTAACCTCCAGAGCGTAGGGTTGATTCCGGTATACGATAAAATCCGTCCGGGAAACCGGACCCAAGCTTAGAATCTGGTGGATTTTTAAAGCAATCTCCCCGATCTCTTTCCGGAGTGATTCTTCTAGTGAAGGCGCGTGGGGTACTAACCGGGTAGGACCAGAATATTTGTTCCGGTAGTCGTACCACTCCCCTCTTGGAGGGACAATTTCAATTAGAGGGAGAACCCGGTTTCCTAAAACGCCGGCCGTTACCTCTGTTCCTTTAAGGTATTCCTCGACGAATAGATCGTGCTTATTTTTCAGTAATTTCCGGGTTGAGTATTTATTAAGGTCACTCTTTTCTAAAAGGATAACCACTTCTTTCGATGAACCCCCACCGGAGCTTTTTAGGACTGAGGGAAATCCAAAGCGAACCAGATCCTTACTGTCTTCGACTTTTTTCCAGGCTGCAGTAAGAATATTTTGTTTTTGGCAGAACCTTTTAAAAGGGACTTTGTACCAGCCGGTTTTGTAGCCATGATAGTCTCCGCCCACAACCGGTTTGCCGAACTTCTTCAACTGCTGATGCAAAGTGCCACCCTCCCCCTCTTCGCCGTGAAGGACGGGGAAAATTAAATCATAATTTGTTATTTCCTTTTTCATTTGTTCTCTTCCCTCTTGCAAGTCAAAAATAGAAACCTGATGGTTAAGCTTTTTTAGGGCTTTCCTCACTTCCCGGGCGGACAAAAATGATATGTGCCGCTCAGAAGACACACCCCCGCTGATAATTAAGATTTTCATAACTTCCTACTTTAAGCTTCGCCGGTTTTTTAATCAAAAATCTGCTGCTTCTGACTTATTCCCTGATCCCGGGCCAGCCTTGTGATACATACTATCTAAAAATATTAGACATTAAGTATTTGACATGGTAAAATACGTCTATTGATTATGGAAAATATCTTGATAGACACCTTACGCCTGCTTGATTTGAACAGCAAAGAGATTAAGTTTTTTGAGGTTTGCTTTAAGTCAGGCCCCTTACCGATCAATGAGGCGGCAAAACTGGCCCTCCTGAAACGGGCCACGGCGTACCTGATTGTTGATTCTTTGAAAGGAAAGGGCTTGCTCAAAGAGGACTATAAACAGTACGGCAAGAAAATCTATACCGTTGAACCTGCTGAACTCTTAAAGATATTATCCCGCAAACAGAGAACTCTGCGCCGACAGGAAGTTGAGCTGGAGGAAAAACTTCCGGAATTGCAGGCCGTCTACCAGGCGTCCGAGATCCGGCCGCATGTCCGGGTTTTTGAGGGTAACAATGGATTGCTGGCGGTATGGAAGGATATTTTGGGCTCCGAAGGAGAAATCCTACTTTGGACTAACCAGGAAACGGAAACTCAATTTTTCAACGAAAATTTGCACAATAAATTTATCAAGGAGAGGGTATCTAAAAAACTTCCTATCAAAGTCCTGGCGGTAAATAACAATAAAGGAAAATTATCAACACCAGAAGATGTTGCTTTATTACGCCAAACCAGATGGTTACCTAAGGATGTTAGTTTTAGCGCTGAAACATACATTTATGACAATAAA
>JAJYIE010000018.1 GCA_021790255.1 bacterium
TGGGATATCTTAAAACTACTGTTTTGCCGCTTTTTGGGTTAAGGCAGACAACTTTAATCAGGCAGTCGCTGATAGTTTGGCCGTAGGCTCCGGCATTACCATAAATTGCTCCGCCCACCGTGCCGGGAATGCCGGTTAAATTTTGAGCTCCGTCCAAACCGTTTTGTAGGGAAAAGTTGACCAAAAGCTGCAGCGGTGTGCCGCTTTGAACCTCCAGGGTCTCACCCTGAAGGCTGATACCGCTGAGGGAATTTTTTATAATCAGTCCAGGAAATCTGTCATCGGCAACCAGTAAATTGCTGCCGCCGCCGATAACAAGGTAATTTAACTTATTTGCTTTAGCCAGCTTAACTGCCCGGATTAACTCATCTGGGCTTTTGACCTCCAGAAAAAACTGGGCCGGGCCTCCGATTTGCACGGTGGTATGCTTACTTAGCGGCTCGTCGGTTTTCAGGCGGGATCCGAAGATGTTTCTCAACTTGTCCATGATGGCTTAATTATACTCCAAAATTGTTATTTCCCTACTTGACAATCCCAAAAATGTTACGATAAAATAGCAGACGAGCTAGATTACTGCTAACAACTAACAAATATGGCCCGAACAAAGATATCTAAGTCGTCTTCCACTGCCTATCCGATTAAACCTTTGGCAGGCTATGTTTTGGTTGAGCCGGCTGAGTCTGAGGAAAAAACTGCTTCCGGTATTATCCTTCCCGAATCCGCCCAGGAAAAACCGGCCATGGGCACGGTTCTATCCGTCGGTGCAGAGATGGTTTTGGAAACTGGCAAAAGATTGCAAGCTCCAGTTGAGCCTGGCGATAAAGTTTATTATAAAAAATGGGGCGGAGACGAGATAAAATATGGCGGCAAGGAATTGAAACTGGTCAAATTTGATGATTTAATGGCGTTGGTGGAGGAATAAAATGATGGAAAACGAAAAAATAGAACTGAAATCTTTAGGAGAAATAGAATCTGCCGGAAGAGCGGTGCGAAATGCATTGGGTTTTCTGAGGATGCTTAGCGGCACCCCGACTTTGGAAGTGAAGAAATTAACGAAATCAGTTAATCCAGCCAAATTTATCGCCGAAGAGATGGATCAGACCTCTCCAGGGTGTTTTTTAAGTCCGACTTGCAAATTGTGGCTAACCTTGGACTGTGTGTAGGAACCTTGGCAATGGCAGAATATGTGAGAGGCCGGGAAGATGTGGTTAGAGATAATCTGTTATTAAGAGATGCCAGATTGCTGAGTGGAGTTCAGAAAACAATGGAGGAAAATATCTAAAATGGCCAAAATCTTAAAATTTGATTCTGAAGCTCGTGAGAAATTATTAAAAGGCATCAATGTTTTAACAGATGCCGTGGCCTCGACGCTCGGTCCCAAAGGTCGGAACGTGGCCATTGATAAAAAATGGGGGGCTCCGAACGTTGTCCACGACGGAGTGACGGTGGCCAAGGAGATTGAGCTTGAGGATCCTTTTGAAAACATGGGAGCGCAGCTTATCAAAGAAGCAGCTTCCAAAACCAATGACGTTGCAGGGGATGGAACCACAACTGCGACAATTTTGGCCCAGGCAATTGTGTCGGAAGGTCTGAAAAACATCCAGGCTGGAGCTAACCCGATGATAGTACGCCAGGGAGTGGAAAAAGCAGTGGACGCTGTGGTAGCGCATCTTAAGACTTTGAGTAAGAAACTAACCGGCAAAGAAGAAATTACCCAGATAGCTACTATCTCTGCTCAGGACAGTGAAATTGGCCAGATTATCTCTGAAGCCATCGATAAAGTCGGCAAAGATGGGGTGATTACCGTGGAAGAGGGCAAGGCTTTAGAGATGAATGTGGAATACAAAGAAGGGATGGAATTTGATAAAGGTTATGCTTCGGCCTATTTTGTGACCGACACCGACCGGATGGAAGCTACCATTGCCGATGCTTATATCCTGATTACTGATAAAAAAATCTCCAATATGCAGCAAGACTTACTGCCTTTCTTGGAAAAATTCGTCCAGGTTTCCAAGAATTTGGTAATTATTGCTGATGAAATTGAGGGTGAAGCCCTGGCAACCCTGGTCTTAAATAAGCTGCGGGGAGTGTTTAATGTCCTGGCAGTGCAGGCTCCGGGATTTGGCGACCGCCGCAAGGCAATGCTGGAGGATATTGCCATCTTAACCGGAGGTACGGTGATTTCCGATGAAACCGGCCGTAAGATCGAGTCTACTGAGGTAACTGACCTGGGGCAGGCTGGCAGGGTCACTTCCACCAAAGATTCCACACTGATTGTTGACGGCAAAGGGGAAAAAGCGCAAATTGATGCCCGGATTGCCCAAATCCACCGCGAGCTGGAAAAAACTGATTCAGACTTTGACCGGGAAAAACTTCAGGAACGGTTGGCTAAGTTAACTGGCGGGGTGGCTGTGATTAACGTTGGGGCGGCTACTGAAGTGGAGATGAAGGAGAAAAAGGAGCGGGTAATAGATGCGGTTAATGCCACGAGGGCTGCAATTGACGAGGGTATTGTCCCAGGCGGAGAAACGGCGTTGCTAAGGGCTGCCGCGGTACTTGATAAGCTGGATGCGGACGGAGAGGCCCAGGTGGGAGTGCAGATGGTGAAAAAAGCACTGGAACAACCATTTAACCGGCTGATGGAAAATGCCGGACTAAACGCCGGGATGATGCTGGCAGAGGTAAGAAAAGCTGCGGAAAGCTTCGGGGTGGATGTGGCTGATGGAAAGGTTAAAGATTTGGTAAAAGCAGGAGTGATTGATCCGGTGAAAGTGACCCGCTCTGCGTTGCAAAACGGAGCTTCGGTGGCAGTAATGGTGATGACCACTAATGTTTTAATCTCCGATAAACCGGAACCCCCAAGTTCTCCTGCTCCCGGCGTACCACCCGGCATGGGCGGTATGGGTGAATACTAAATTTCCCTTGACATTTAATCATCATTCTGGAATATTATTCAGATAAATGGCAAACAAAGAGATCGGTGAGAGAACATTTCATTGTGCGGCTTGCTGCAGCAGCCGGGAAGTACCGGCAAGATCTGTAGAGCAATCCTCCTATCCTCAAAACATGCGGAGCCTTACAAGGAGAGTGATTGAGCTTAGTCGCACACAGAAACTATGGAAGACAGATCCGCTGGGCTTTCACTTGGCGGCTGCCACCGGCCGCTACTCTGCTTAATAATACTGCAGTTTCCCTGAAAAATCGGGAATTGGCGGCAGTACCGTTAAGGGATTAATATATTGCCCGTCTTTTTTAATTTCCAGATGCGTGTGGGGACCGGTGGTGTGACCGGTTAGGCCAACCTCCCCGATATAAGATGTCTGGTTAACATGATCACCTACATTAACAAAAATACTTCCCATATGGCCGTACGTGGATTGGTAGCCGTTGTCGTGTTGAATGACCACATAGTGGCCAAGCCCGAAAAACCCGTAGTGCACCTCACTGACAACGCCGTTGGCGATCGGGCGGATAGGTGTACCTAAGCCGGTTGCAATATCCACTCCGGGATGCCAACTGGAGTAGTAAGTGGTAATAATTCCGGGGAAGGGTAAATTGAAAGTTTGGGTGACTTTGGAAATAGTGAGGGTTTGCAGTGGGGATGTTTGAGCTTGGACAACAGTCTGGCGGATAGGAGAGATTGCGGGGGCGGGATTATACCCAAAAAAGTACAGCAGCAGCAACAGGGCTGCAGTCGGTTTTGACGACACCAGATAAAAATGAACTATTGATGACTTTCGTAAAAACCCCCACTTGGAAAGCCGTTTTTGGGAAATCAGCGCCTTGAGGGCTTCCCGGCGCGCTGTTTCCTTAGGCAGCAAGTTTTTATCTTGCCAGTAAAACATAACACAAAGAATAAATGGTGCCAAAAGCCATTTGCAAGCGTAAATTATACCAGAGAAAGCCTTAAAAAGCAAATTACAGGCTCGGATCATCAATTGAGTAATAATCATGTAAGGGAAATCATCCAGCAGTTATTGGGATATTAAAATTGGTTCATAAGTGTCCCGGAGAATGAAAATCAGCGAAGCCGAGCATTTTTGCTTGCGGCAGGCTATAATAATTTAGGTCAGTATCAGTATATGAAAAAGGCTATCTTTGTTTTTTTAATTATTATCAGTATGCTTGTGCTGGGCTGGCGGTTTTTCTCCCGGCCGATCTTACAAAAACTGGGGTTTCAAACCCAGGCAGGGCTGCAGGTTATGACAACCCCATCCGGTGCCAACATGTACTTAGACGGCCGGTTTGTAGGGACTACTCCTTATCATGTGGAAAACCTGGAAGCAGGTGATTACCGGGTTGGGCTGCTTCTTGGGAATTTAAGCTGGCAGGGTAAGGTATACTTAAGCAGCGGTACCCTGTCGGTAATTAACCGGGATCTGCAGCCTGAGGCAACTGCCTCATCAGGAGAAGCCCTGACTTTGACAGTGGGCAGGGGGGTGGATGTCACATCTTTACCTGTCGGCGCGAGCGTGGAAGTTGACGGAAAAGAGACAGGGAAAACACCCCTCTTTTTACCTGATCTATCTACCGGTGAACATGTTTTTTTGCTTAGCCGGCAGGGGTATTTAACCCGCAGTATCCGGGCCCTGCTGCCGGCAAATTTGACCTTAAATATTGCCGCTGATTTGGCGATGCAGGAACCTGAGGCAACACCAGTTTTGAGTGTTTTACAGATTACCGTCAAGCCAACTTCTCCAGGTTTCCTGCGGGTGAGGCAGAGACCATCCATATCATCACCAGAGATCGGCCGGGTTAAACCGGGAGATACCATGCCGCTTTTAGGTGAGGTAACAGGATGGGTAAAAGTCCGCCTGCCGGACGGATCAGAAGGCTACCTCTCAGCGGATTACGTGCAGAAAAGCCAATAAAACTACGGTTTTCTCAGAATATGTAACTGATAGCAGGCGACTTTTTGCTCAATTAAAACAGGCATCAGTAAACCGGCAATGGAATTTCTAGTTATTCCGGAGGGTAATATTTTCCCCAGAAGTTTTGTGAGCATCGGAAACTGGTAGTAGAGCAGGGCTGTTTTTTCAAACCTTTGCATGGTTGGTAATACTGCTGAAGATAGATTATCTTTGAACTCTGTCTGAAAACCGGCTCTCGGAATCGCCTTTTCAAAGTTATGGATATTTTCAAAATTTTCGACAGCCATTGATTTCTCTGTTAATAATTTAGCCAACTTTTCGTTGGGAGACAGTTTACCGACTGGTTTTGTAACCCCTGAATGTATTGGTCAAAGCCCGAACCAATCTCATTTCTGATCTGGTCATAATTGATACCGCTGTTTTGCAGAAAACCTAAATTACCGCCTTTGGCCTGAAAATCCGCCCAAGCAGCGTTAGGATCCCATCCTTTATATGCCCCGGCACTTAAAGCAGAGTTAAATTGGTCATGTAGGGAGCCACCGGAAGAAGTGGTGGTAGGATTAGGATTGGGATTAGGATTGGGATTAGACTGTGCACCAGCATAAGGATTAGATTGCGCACCAGCATAAGGATTGTAAGTAGAGTAGGCACCGTTGTTGTTTATTGGTGCAGTTTCACTGGTATAAGCTGGAGTAACCCATTGAAAAGGAGATTGAGTAGCCTGTCCTCCCCAGTTTTGCAAAGAAGCCCCAAGAGCGCCCCCTGGTTGACCAAGGTATTGTCCTAACCGAGGAGCGTTCGCCCAAGTTCCCACATCAGTTAGGCCTTTTCCAACCGCACCACCAATATCTTGTACTAATGTTCCCATAGTTATTTTTTGACAATATGCCCTATAATATATTTATGGAAATAAGGCATTATCTATTTATCGTTTTAGGAGTATTGATTACGTTGATTGGTATGTTTTTGGTTGGATTGTCGTCTTTTATTTTCCTTATTGGCGACCAACAAACCAAAATCTTTATTGCTCCTATAACTGTTTCCTATCTCCTCCTTTTTTTACTTGGGCCTTCAATTCTCTTACTCGAAAAGCGTAAATCTGCCCACTAACTTTTTTAATTTTTGACCCCTTTTCCTAAATTCCAAGGTAAGTCTTTCACTAACTCAAAAACCTCTTTACTTCTAGGTAATAAATAAGATTTCCTACACTTATTACATCTAGTCTGATAATGGTATTGTGTCTGTTTCTTCCCTTGGTATATCCACTTCTTATAAGTTAAGTTTTTAGATCCACAATACTTGCACTCCCCATAATCCTTGCAAGGTATGCTTATCCCTAACATTCCAGATACTAATTCCATCTTTTTTCTTAAAGTTACCCCCTAAGAAAGCACCGTTTCTGATCCCTATATGGGTCTATCAGCATAGCTTTTAACCAGATGTTTCTCTGAAGCTACTTGGTTCTATCTCTCTCACTTTTATGGTTACATTATGTGAGGTGGTCACGTTAAGAACCTTTACTTACACCGTGTATATCGTTACCCCCTTGAGGTCTCCCGATCTTCACCTGCTTTTCTGATCGCTAGTTATACTCTTGCGTTTGAGTCGGTGTCAGAAACTTGCCAGTATGGTCACCGTTAGCTTGATAGCTAAATAGTGGGTAGTGGTAGCCGCCCTTTCGGGACACTACCCACTATTCAAACATCAAACCAACAAAAAAGCGCCACTATAAAAGACTGAATGTCTTTCACAGTTAAGCGCTTGTTAGTCAAGTAGCTTTTACTTTTTAGTAGCTATTTCGCCCTTTGCCATGAGAACAGAACTGAAAATATTGTGGCGAATGAGTTCCGGAATGTCTTGTTTGCCGACAACGAACAGGTGGTTGAATGGTTCTATTGATTAATGTCAGATAACCTTTAGTCTTTTGCTGGTTTTTGCGGCCTTAGGTGAAGTCTTCATATGCAAAAATAATATTTTTTAAATCAGGAAACGAGCCTGCTGATAATTGTCTTATAGCTTTTAGGCGTCAAGACAGAAAGGTCTGTTTATGGCAGATCCGGATCATTGCAACGGCGAATGGGAAGTTACCCTCCAATGTAGTAGATAATAAAAATAACTGAAACCAGCCAGAGAAGGACGGCGAAAAGCAGCGGAGCGTCAGTTAAAAGTACCCGGTCAGGTGATTCGCCCTCCCTCTTTTCATAAATGATATAAAGATAACGCATGACCCCATATATGACCAGGGGGACAGTCATCATTAAATATTTGGCTTCAGAAAACGGCAGGGTAATGAAATCAAAAAAGCGGGAGAGGGAGGATTTGATGGAAATGGGCGGCTGCTGGAAGGCAAACAGGGCATATGTTAGCCAGGTTGAGTTGGCAAACATAGCCGTTAAAATATCCAGCAAGCTTTCCGGGTAATGGAGTAGTGTTTCCCGGTGTTTGCCGGCAGTTTGGTGACTCATCATTAAGGTCAACTCCGAGCGCCTTTTTCCTATGGCCAAAAAGAGGGAAAAGGAGATAATACAAAGCAGAAACCAGACGTTTAAGTGAGCATCAATGGCCCAGACTCCCGCATAAACCCGCAATACAAACCCTGAGGCAATCACAATAACATCCAGTAAAATGATCGATTTAAGATATGCTGAATAAAGCAGCTGCAGCAGCAAATAAGCTACTGCTGCATAAAAGAAGGAGGGGGCAATTTTGTAGGAGAGAGGCAGCAAAACCGTGATGCCACTCAGAGCTAAAATTACTGCCAGACCCGGCGCAATTATTCCTGAGGCAATCGGCCGCAGACTTTTGAAAGGATGCTGACGGTCCCGTTCAATATCAAAGACGTCATTTAAAAAATAGGTGGCGGAGGAGAGACCACAAAAGATAATAAATGCTTTAGTAATGATCAAAAGTGCAACAGGGCTATCCAGTTGCCCGGAGAAGATAAGGCCGGCAAAAAGAGCAAAATTTTTTATCCATTGCCGCGGCCTGCCGGTTTTGATAATCCCCCAAAGAAATTTAGCCATAAGGTAAATGCTAAAAATGCTGCTCCGACGGCTGCAGCTGCCAACAGTTTGCTCAAAGTTCCCACAGCGAGAGCAACTGCCCCCAAGATAACAGATCCGCCCAAATAAAACAAGCTGATCTGCCGATGAGACCATCCTAAATCAAGGAGTTTGTGGTGTAAATGCTCGCGGCCCGGCAAGACCGGGGAGCGGCCGGAGGCAATACGGCGGAAAAACAAGTAAACAAAATCAGCAGTGGGGATAGCTAAAACCAAAAGGGCGGTAGCAACTTTGGCCACTGACAGAATAGAGACAACCGCCAGCATGAAAGCCAGGATGGTTGAACCTGAAAACCCGGGGATAATTTTTGCCGGATACCAATTGAAGATCAAAAAGCCCAAAGAGGCTCCGGCGGTAATAAAAGCCAAAACGGCAATATTCAGTTGATTTAAATCTCCTTGGCTATAAAAACGCAGAGAAAGAATGCCTAAAGTTAGAGCTGTAACCAGGGTAATACTTGGCATTTGGCCGTCTACCCCTTTTGACCAGTTAACGATTTGGGTTATGGCCACAATCCAGATTAAAGCAAACAGGTCGGCTATCAGGATTATTTTATGGGGGCCGAAGAGGTTAAAGTTGTAAACCACGCCGTCCAGACGAAGCATGGAGGTTGTCCCTGCCAGCCCCAGCCCGTAAAAAGGATTGTTCATAAAGCTGATACCGATGCCGCTGCCCACAGCAACTGCTGCTGCCAGAAAAAGTAACCCCAGCCGTTGATAAGGACTGAAGCTGGTCAGTTTATCGTCAGCAAGCCCCATTATCAGTAAGATGGTAATACCCATGATAATACCGGCCAAGGGCTTGGTTAGCGGAATAAAAAGCAGGGCAGTGAGCACGATCCCCAGGAAAATTGGCAGTCCGCCAGCCCGCGGGAGAGTATCCTGGTGGGTATGAGCTGGGTGGGGGCGCAGGCGGGGGTTATCCACCAGACCGTATTTTTTGGCAAGCTTTATAACCAGCGGAGTCGACAGAGCTGTCAGGATGAAGGCAGTAAATGTCGGCAGTAATATTTCGCTCATTTTTGCTCAGATAAAAATCAGCAATATCCTTAAAGCAGTAATAAAAAACAGCAGACTTATCATCACGAGACTTGAAAGAAGCATCCTTCTTAAAGGGTATTGCAGGCTATGCAAATTTAGGGCCAGAACGGTGTTTATTAAGATAATGAGAGTCAGGGTGGCGGGAAGTAAAAAAAACTGCTCTTTGGCCACAAGTTGTGACTGTCCCCATGGTAGGGAGTAGAAAAGCGGTAAGCGTGGAGGCAGGTCATGGTAGAAAACCAGAAAGATGGCCGTGATAAGAAGAACAGAAAAAAGAGATGCCAAAAGAGAATAAAGCAGAAAATGGTCGCTTTTTTGCATAAGTTTTATGAGGGTTTGCAGTTTTTCCATATTAGTTTTAAGGTCAGGTTGTTCTGGCTTTATTAGTGGTGCGGTATTCAAGGTACTTGCCAAGCATCAGTCTGGTCTGGGCATCGATAGCCGGAATCGAGGCGATGGTAACCAGGATAAAGGGAATGAGCACCCATTGGACATAAGACCAAAGCTTTTCTAAAAGATTCCATCTCTTTGGCCGGGGCGGCACGGTTTTTTCGTGAACATAAATGGTGGAAAAGAGGCCAACAAAGGCGCCGGTTAAAACATAAGAAGAGATAACCGGCAGGTTGTAAGCTACCACTGAGTCGGAGTAATGAGGATTAACCAGAGGAACAATTGCTCCGGCAAATGTAATAAACAGCGCCAGGGTACCCCATTTGGTATAGCTCCAGATAATAAATGACAGCTTGTCAGTTTTATCCCAGAAATCGAGGTCTTTTTGGGCAAAATACTGCCTGATTATAAAAGGCATATGCTCTACTCCGTAAGCCCAGCGTTGCAGCTGTTTGTACTGGTTAATAAATGTTTTAGTCAGGCTGACATCTAAAACAGTGTCTGCAGAAATCGGCAGGTAATGGGGAATAACTTTATAATCGCCGTTAAAATGGTAATAAGCCTTCCAGTAAAAACCCGAGTCGTCGTTAACCTTATCGGGGATCCATAAACCAACATCCAAGAGCGAGCGCATGTTCATGGACATGGATGAAAAATTAATATATTTATCAGAACCGACCATCTCTGAAAGTTGCCAGAAAGCTGTGCCGGAGGCAATGAGGCGCATGGGAGCGGGACAGTCCCAATAATTATTGTAGTATAAAAAGGCTCCCGTGAAAGAACGCTTGTTGCGTATCTTGGCCGGAATATGGAGGTATTTATGCAACGCCCCGGCTAAAAATTGGGGATGGATGACAAAATCTGCATCTAGGGTGGTAACCAAAACCTGTTCCGGTTTAATACCTCTTTTTTGCAGTTCCTTTTCAGCGTTAATTATGATCCAGTTGCGGTGAGAGGCTGGTCCCGGCAGCTCTCCCGGCAGTCCGTAAGGATGGATGGTGAAAAAAATTCCACCGATTTTTGAGGAATTTTTTTGGACGTACTCCCTCACCTGCTCAATAATTTTCGGATCAGCCCGCTCTTCAATGCCAATGCCAAAAAATATTTTTTCGGCAGGGTAGCTGGAGTTTATAACGGCATCATAAGCCGGTTTTAACACCTCCAGCGGTTCTTTATATGAGTGGATTTCCACAAAATGATAATATTTATCCCAACTTTCCGAAAAATCTGCCTGCAGCATCTTTAACCAGTCGGTTTTCCGGGCTCTCTCCATATTCTTATAGCCGATTAAAACCAGGGCAGAAATTTTAAAGGCGTTAAACAACCAATATAAGTCAGCCAGGAGAATCATATAAGCTACGGCGTAGGGCAAGGTAAAGGAGAGCCAAATGGGTGAGGTGATGGTTAGCCAGGTCAGAGCTCCGGGAAGAATTTCAAACAGACGGTTAAAGCCTTGTTTGTGACGCTCGGCAAACTCAGTTTCTGATTTTTGAAAAAGGATATATCTTTGAGAAAGCAGATGGTGGGCAAGTAAACCTAATCCTGATCCCAGTAAAAAAGTGGCCAGCAGGATCTGGACAGGACTTCCGTTGGCAAAAACTTCAAGGATTAGAGCTGCTGCTATAAGGATAAGTCCCAGAAAGCTGTAGTTTAAAAGGATGTTTCCCCGGCCGCCGATTATCTTCCTGCGCAGGACAGCTAAAAGCTCCCCGGTGTAAAAAAAGAAGAGCAGGCCGATGGTAAAAGTGATCAGAATACGCATTTGCCTTTCACAATTATACCTGAAATCACTGATAATTTCTCTTTACCTTAAACGAAAGAGTTTTTGGGCATTGGTGGAAGTGGTCTTGGCCACCTCTATAAAAGAAAGCCCTTTGACCTCGGCAATGGTTTTTATCACCTCCGTAACATAGAATGGTTCGTTTCGCTCTCCACGGTGGGCTTGTGGCGGTAGAAACGGGCAGTCTGTTTCAGAAAGCAGCCGGTCCAAAGGTGCTTGCTTGATGATTTGACGCAGAGAATCATTTTTATGGTAAGTAACCACGCAGGTAATGCCGAGATAAAAACCTAAATCAAGAACTTGCCGGGCCTGCTCCTCGCTGCCTCTGAAGCTGTGGAAAACGCCTACAACACCATTTAGCTCAGGGATAATGATGTCTTCCCAGGCATCCCGGTTATGGACAACAAGGGGGAGGTTTAATTTTTTGGCCAGGGCAATTTGATCTTTAAATAAAATCATTTGCCGGGATTTTAGCTGCTCAACAGATAGGGTAGGGGGAGTAAAGTCTTCGTTACCCTCAAAATAGTAATCCAGCCCGCATTCGCCAACTGCGACAATGAGACTTGGCTCGGATTGATATACTTGCTCCAATTTGGTTGTGTAATCATGTATGGATTCAACAGATATCAAACGGGAGACTTCATTGGGGTGCAGACCGATGGTGGAATAGAAAGAAACTCCGTCTTGTTGCTCATCCTGAGCAAGTTGAAGGGCCGCCTCGCTGCTTTTTAGATCAGCGCCGATGTTAATAATTGTGGTGATGCCAGCATCTTTGGCCCGTTGAATTACCGCTTCCCGGTCATGATTGAAAGAATTCCAGGTTAAATGGGCATGGGTGTCGATAATCATGGTTGAATTATATTCTGAACACCCGGCAGAAAAAAGGTTTAACAATTAGCCTCAAATAAGTTATATAGACCGATAATTTGGGCACCTATACCTTGACATCATGTAGCTATCAAGTAAGTTCGTAAACGAAATTCACCACTAAGGTACAATTAAGTACTTTTTGAAAGGTGGTGATTAAGGTTTGGGAACATTTAAACAGCTGACCTTAGAAGAACGCGAACAGCTGTATTTGTGGATAAATTAGCTAGTAAGCTGGTGGGAAATGGGCCGAAGGTTATATAAAGATCATGGTGGTTTAATTAAAGAGTGGCAGAGAAACAGCCGCTTTGTGCCGTATCTGGCGGCTAAAGCTCAAGCCAGAGCTGAGAAGAAGATACAAGAGCAACGAAGCAAGGCACCCTTAAAGGGTATGCAGGTATGGCTGTATATCCAGGAACATTTAAGGAAACCGTATTACTGGACACCGGAGGAGATAACAGGAAGATTGAGTGTGGACTACCCAACTTTGGGTATTCACCATGAGACTATTTACCGCTACGTTTACTCATCCTGGGCTAAGCAATATAAGCTGTGGCAGTATCTTCCCCTTGCCGGAAAGAAACGGATGAAAAAGGGCGGCAGGAGAGTCAAAAGAGGAACAAGGATACCAGGAGCAATAAGCATTGATTTGAGGCCAGAGATCGTGGAGAAACGGGTCCGACCCGGAGATTTTGAGACAGATAATATGATGGGAAAACAGGATGATAAAACTGCCCTGTCGGTCACTGTTGAGAGGCTGACTCGTTTGAGTTTGGTAGATAAGCTGCCCAATCGCTCTGCCCCGGCCAAACGAAAAGCTGTCACCAAAAGATTGCTTAAATTTCCTGAGAGGATAAGGTTAACCCTCACCCAGGATAATGGTCCAGAAAACACCGAGCATCAGCTACTAACAGATAAGCTTGATATGCAGGTCTTTTTCGCCCACGCCTACCATGCCTGGGAGAAAGGTAGTAACGAGAACACCAACGGGAGGATACGAAGGTTCATCCCAAAAAGAGTAAGTATGGATAACATCCCTGATAGTGAGATTAAAGAAATCGAACACTGGTTAAACTCCACTCCCAGAAAATGCTTGGGGTATTTGACTCCATATGAGAAAATGCAACAAGTACTTAAGTCTTTTTAGACCATAAGTGGTGAATTTCCAACACGAGTTAGGCAGGGCAAAACTAAGAGCTTGGAGTTTGAAAGAAGTGATGCAGGGTTCACTTCTGCGACACTTGGATATGACGAGCCAATGCCGATAGAGCTCTGGGCAGATTAGTTGATGTGGTTGTGGGTGACGCTCCACCCATTTAAATAGCATATACAGATCAGAATATACTGCCTGGTATGGTGGCTGTAGGTGATTCGAAGGTTATTTTAGTCCTACAACAACGGCAAAACGGTAGTCATTTTCAAGATGTTCAGTTTTATATTTACGGTGGGAAAAATATTTGCCGCTTTGACGCTGTGATAAGAACATGTTTTTGGTTGTGAATCTTTTCAGGCAGCAGGCCGGGCTCTTTTAACCTGTCTTCGGCAAACTGCCAGAGCCTGACATTAAAATTGTTACCACTGTGGATAATATAAGGTTTCCACTGTGGATCCATACTTTGTTGGATGCGGTTAATTTATCGGTTTCCCGGTACTTTTCGGTCTTCAAGTCAATTTTATAACAACACGGTCCGACCGAAGGGCCGATATCGGCGACTAGTTCTGCCGGATTGACACTAAATTCCGATTGCATCCTCTTAACTGCTGCCTGCACCATACCTTTTACCAAACCTTGCCAGCAGGCATGAAATAAGCCAAGAGCTTGATAGGTAGGATCATACGAGGTTAAAGGTAGGCAGCCAGTCACAATTAAAAATAAATTTACTCCCGGTCCATCGGTAATCAATCCGTCAACTTTATAGGCATTGTCCAAAGCTCGCGCGCCTTTGCCCAAATCGAACCGATCAACCTTTTGAATGTCAGTGTCATGTTGTGGACTCATCACCACGATGTCTTGTAAGGTTACCCGATTTTACTGATAAATTTTTCCCGGTTGTGGAGAGCCTCATCTGGATCGCAACGGACAAGGGACATATTGCCGTCGCTAGCTTGAGAAACGGCGTATAATATTCCCGGATATTTTTCTAGGATCATAGTAATTTAATAATCTCTCCGTTCTCAATGTATGGTGATTTTACACCATCTTGCCAGGAAATTCCCTGAGCGGCCGCCCGGAGCATTTTACCGAATTCACCGTGGCTGACCAATAAAACATTTTGCTCAGGGTATTGTTGTTTGATTTTTTCAAGTAAAGCGGCCGCTCTTTGATAAGCCTTTGGAAAAGTTTCCGCCTGTGGCGTATCCAAAGGATAAGTAAATTTATTGTCGGATAAAGTTTGGCTGGCAAATTTTGCCATTTCCGCAACCGGATAGCCGGTAGCAACCCCAAAATCCCGTTCCGTTAAATGCGGTTCAATCATAATCCGGTTGACTCTCAACTCTCCCGCGATAATGTGGGCGGTTTGTTGCGCCCGTTTTAAGGGAGAACTATAAATTGTCTTGATACCCTGTTCTTTTAACTTCCGGGCAGTTTCTAAAGCTTTTTGCCGGCCGTAATCAGTTAAATCATCATCACGGCGGCCGTTTAATAAACCCGCGGCGTTGTCTTCGTCTTGCCCATGGCGGACAAAATAAATGCTCATAATTTTTTCAGATAAAAATTTAACCAGTTCTCTTTACCGGTGTTAAAATTTTCCGCTCCTTCTTTTGAGAAATCAACTAAAGAAAATTTTTTACCTGCCAGTTTTAAAAAACTGTTCTTACTGAACAAATTAAAAAAGCGTCCGTCCGGTCGGGTTAATGTGCCGTGGCCTTCCTTTAAAGTGACAAAAATAACCCCATCTGGTTTTAGCCAGTGGTGGCATTTTTGTAAAATCTCCGCCACATCACTGTCGTTAAAATGAAGCAGCGAGGACATGGCCCAAATACCATCAAAGCTTTCCGCGGGAAAATCAGCTTTTCTGATATCCATTTGGATTATTTTTACCCCGGGAACTTTCTTTGCCACCATTTGGCAAAACTTATTCACTGGTTCAAAGCCGGTATAATCAAAACCGTTCCCCGCAAACCACTCGGCGTCAACACCGGTGCCAAAACCAATTTCCAGTACTTTTTTACCAAGTAACAAGCTCTGAAATTTATTTAATAAGACCAGTTTTGGTTTTTTCTCGGTGGTTTTTTGAACGTATTTTTCAAAAGCTTCCTCATAAGCCTGAATTGTTTGGTCGGTGTAGTTCATCAGATTCTGGGAAAGAGCAGCGCGGCGGATTTAATTTCACCGGAAAACTGCTTTAAGATCTTTTCGGCAGTTTCCGGCAAAAACGGCTGCAAATCAAAAGCAATTTGCTGAATCATAGAAACTAAATCCAACAAAATTTCTTGAGCTTTTTCGCCTTTAAGCTCCCAAGGTTTTTCCTCGTTGATTTTTTTATCCGCCTCGGAGATTTGACTCCAAATTATGGCCAAGGCATCATTAAAGTGAAAATCCCGGATAAGCTTTTCCACATTCGGACTAAAATGGTTTGAATGATCTTCAATGTTAATGTTATTTTTTTCAGCAAGTTTGGCAACCCGAGCTGCCAGATTCCCTAAACCATTAGCCAAATCAGCATTGTAAACTCTTTCAAATTCCTCAAAAGAAAAGTCACCATCCCCAGTTGTTGGAATGTAACGCAATAAAAAGTAGCGGAGAGCATCCGCTGAAGAATATTTACTCACCACATCTTCCGGAGATATTACGTTTCCTAAAGATTTGCTGATTTTTTCTCCGCCAATGGTGACGTAACCATGAATTAACAGAGTTTGCGGTAGCGGAAGATTAGCTGCCAGAAGCATGGCAGGCCAGTATATTGCGTGAAAGCGTGAGACTCCTTTGCCGATGACCTGGACATCAGCTGGCCACCATTTTGTAAATTCTTGCTCATTTTTGCCATAACCAATAGCGCTGATATAGTTAACTAAAGCATCAAACCAAACATAAATGGTTTGGGAGTCGTCACCGGGAACAGGAATGCCCCAAGAGATCCGCTTTCGAGGACGGGAAATACTGAAATCTTCAGTTCCGTTTTCCAGCATTGACAAAACCTCATTTCGTTTTGACTCAGGCTCTATATGGAATTGATCTGAGGTGATAAGTTGCTTGATCTCGCTAACATAATCCTTTAGCCTAAAGAAATAATTTTCTTCCTCAACTTTTTCGGGTGGAACTTTATGGTCAGGACACAGTCCGTTTTCTAATTCCTTTTCCTTCTTAAATTCCTCGCAGCCGATACAATACAAACCGGTGTATGATTTTTTGTAGATTTTACCTTCTTTTTGACATTCTTCCCAGATTTTAACCACCCCTGGCCAGTGGATATTTTTATCAGTAGTACGGATGAACTGATCGTAGGAGACATTAAGAACGCCCTTGAGTTTAGCAAATTCAGGCGAATTTTTATCAACATATCGTTGAAAATCAACGCCAGCTTTTTGGGCTGCCTGAAAGACTTTTAAGCCATGCTCGTCAGTACCTGTAAGAAAGTGAACGCTATTTCCTAACAGGCGATGATACTGGGCCAGTACGTCAGCGATAACTGTCTCTAAACCAAAACCCAAATGCGGCTTTCCGTTAGGATACGGAATGGCGGTGGTGATATAAAATTTGTTTTTATCCATGCTAGGATTGTAGCTTTTGGGAGAGGCAAAG
Organism: bacterium; assembly: GCA_021790255.1. GTDB lineage: Bacteria > Patescibacteriota > Microgenomatia > Daviesbacterales > UBA10151 > JAJYIE01. The sequence goes on from JAJYIE010000018.1 coordinate 16,755, forward strand.
TCAAAGCAGGGAGTTTTGTTTTTTCAACCGGGAAAATGGGCGCGTTTTTGGCATGATTTCCTTTTTTGGTCTTTTGACTGCCGGAAATATGGTTACTATGGATAAGGCAGTCAGGGCAATTGTCCAGGTGTTGATAGTGCCGAGCGATTTAAGGATCAACAAAAGAACAACCCCCCCGGCAGCAGGCAGGCTGCGCCGAAAATTTTGGCAGTAAAGGTTAAGAAGGCAGGCAATAGTTAAAAGAAGCGGCAGGAAAAGGAGGATTAGCTGGGATGGTGATGCTGCCGCGAGGGTAACAGGAGGCTCAACAGTTGTGACAATAAAGGTTAAAACAGCCGCTGAGACAAAAAGCGGCATCAGGCGGTACAAAAACATAAACTTATTGTAATCGTTTTATGGTTTTATGTAAGGTGGCCAACTGCTGCCAGCAGGCAAAGATGGGATAATTTTAAGGTGAGCAGCAGCACCGTCACCGCCATGGCCATTATTATTATCATTGCCTTTTGGCTTATTATTCGAAGCAACCGCCAGACGGCTGTTTTGGTAACCACCCCGCCGCCGGCTCCTATCCCGGTGACCATGGCGGCTCCCCTGCCCGACTGCTACACCCAGCGGGCAAATCACTATCCCTCTGCCTTCCAAACAGGTTAATATCCAAAATTTTCCTTTATACAATCAATTTTAACAGTTAAACAAGGCACAACGACAACATGGACCAATTAGGATGCAGCAAATCACACCGTAGTGTCAGATCCGGGGCAGGGTAATATTGCAAGCCTAGTGATTGCCCCGGGCAACAGCTTTTCCTATACTTTCAGTCAGACGAGCACTTTTCCCTATCATTGCAGCGTCCACCCGACAATAACAGGGACGGTTACGCCTTAATATCTTAAGATTCAAGCGTGATCACTTTCATCCGCCATTGCCTCCGCCTTGGTTTTATGAATTTTGCCGTCCGGATGGTTTGGTGGGCTGTAAATTGTGTACAGCCTGAGCGGTTCGTCCCCGGTGTTAATGACATTATGCTCACTTCCGGCGGGTACTACCACTGCCGAGCCGTCAGAAATAGGAGTTTCTTCCCCGGCGATTACCACTTTGCCTGTTCCTTTTTCAATCCGGAAAAACTGGTCAACATTATCATGCACCTCTGCCCCGATCTCTTCACCTGGCAAGAGGCTCATTAAAACCAGTTGGCTGTGCAGCGCGGTAAAAATTACCTTGCGGAAGTTGTCGTTTTGCAAAGTATCTTCTTCGATATTGGTAACAAATCCAGTCATATTCACCCCCTTTCATCTTTAGTATAAAAGCAAAACTTACTAGTTTACAATGATTAATTTCACAAAGGCCGCCAAAGCTCTCCGTACGAGGTAATTAGATGTGGGACACTAAATACTTCTCAGGTGTAACAAAATTTAGGGCAAAGTGCAACCTTTTGGTGTTGCAGTAATTAGTCCAAGCCTCAAGTTTTTGGTTTAACTCATCTAA
>JAJYIE010000045.1 GCA_021790255.1 bacterium
AGGGTCTGTAAACTGGGGAAAGATGCAACAAGAGGAATAAAAAGGTTTGTAGATAATACCTATCTGGCTTGTATTTTCTTCATGCTACAAAAAGTTTGGAGCTTAAGGATAACCCAATTTTAATTGTGCACCAGACTCTGTGTAGTATCAGGACATTTGCACCGTCTTAACAACTTCTAAAGATGTTTTGTAATCTAGTGCCTGATGTGGCCTCCAGGTGTTGTATTTGTTAATGAATTCCTGGAGCCACTGGTTGAGTTCTCCCATATGTTCCGGAGCCTCTTCTAGCCAGTAGTAGAATTCATCTTGATCTGTTCTAAAGGATTTTTCAATGACAGCATTTTCATTAGGGGAATTCTTGTGGATCAGATAGTGGGTAAGGTTGTGTTTTTGACAAGTTTGCTCAAAGGTTCTTTGGTACTCTAAACCATTATCTGTTTGAATATATTTCACCTTAAAAGGAAACTACTTGAGGAAAAACTCCAGTGCCAGTGAAGCAGATTCATCCGAGATATCAGGTAAGATTACAGCCAGCTTATACCTGGACAATATATCAATGGCAGCATACTCATAACAGGTAAAAGGTAATCCTGAAAGCTCAGGAGTAACATGTTTAGTATCCATTTGTAGGTAACCTAATTTGGTAGTATTAGATGGTCTCATACATCTCCCATTGTGAAATCTTGGCCTTCTGAATTTGGTCTGTTTATTGATCATGTTGTTTTGCTTGAGGAATCTGTGGATGGTTAGAAGAAGAATCTAAATTGAGCAGTAATTTGAGTTTTCTGGCCCCTAAATGGGTGATATTGGCAAGATTGAGAATATCTACCTTCTCTTGACCCTTTAGTTTGGTAAAAATTAGATGAGGCCTGGTTGATCCTCTCTTTAAATTCCTGGTGGAGAATGTGCCATAACCAGTTCTGGCTCTTTTGATCAACCTCTGTACAGTCCATCTGGAAACACCTAACTCCTGAGCTGTTTTGGAAACACTGCCCGTTACTCGGTAGGAGAAGATAATATCTTTGATTTTGATTCTTTGCATACATTTACTACTAGTGTAGCAAATGTCTTGTTACCTTAAGACCGGATAAAATAATCCTATTGCCAGATAAGATATTATTAAATACTCTCAAGATGTTGAGGGGTGTTATTTGTGACTATACAAGACAAGTCCATAATTTTCTCGATCGAGAATATAATGGACTTGAAAAATATCCGGATTCAACGGAAATTGATGACCAAACAGAGTAATGAACCTTAATGTCCTTCTACAAAACGCGGGGCGGTAAATGTTTCCGGGTTTAGATCCGAATATTCAAACCTGTAAACTTCTCCCAGCGGAGTAATTTTGTCTTTTTCCGTTATCAGGCCGGAAACATCCGTGGCAGCAAAAACTTCATCTGTAACTTTTTTATTGAGGTAGCCCCTGATTTCATTGTCACCCTCAGCATCTTTGTTGTAATGCGGATAGAAACCAAATTTAACAAGGGATAGCCCTGAAAAATCACTCAATCCCACTTCGTTCTCTGCCCGGGCGCTAGTGATGTCCGGAGTTAAAACTATTCCCCCGGCGCTTACACCGATAATAGGTTTTTCCGTTTCCCGGGCAATGTTTTTAATACATTCCCCCATCCCGGAATCTCTCAGTCCCTTCAAAAGAGTATAAGTATTGCCGCCGCTGATAAACAATCCGTCATATTTTTCCAGCTGCTCTGACATCCACTCAGTTCCGTCATAAATTTCCAGATACTCAAGTTTTATCCCGAAATTTATTGAACCAAACCAGTCCTCAACTTCTTTAAAATATTTTCTTTCCGAATCTGTTGCCGAAGGAATATAGCCAACTCTTTTTTCTCCACCTAACCACGCGCTGGCAATGTTAACAACTTCCGGCAGAGTATTACCTCTTGTATTAGACAGGAAAAGAAGCCTCATTAAGTTGTTTTAAGTTTACCAAGCAGTTCGTCATAACTCAAAAATTCAACTTCTGCCCGGTTTCTTTTTTTCACTTCCAGCTTATCCTCCGTTTTTTTGGAAACCACAACCCTGTACGGAACACCCAGTAAATCCGCATCAGCAAACTTTTCGCCAGCAGTCACATCCGCCCGGTCATCATACAAAACTTCAACACCTGCAGTCTGCAGCCTATTATAAATATCTTCTGCTTTTATCCTTATCTGTGTTTCACTTAAATCCAAACCTACCAGATGCACCTGATACGGCGCCACGCTCTCCGGCCAAATAATACCTTTTTCGTCATGGAAAACTTCCACCAAAGCCCCCATCACCCGGGTCGGTCCGATGCCGTAACTGGCAAACCAGATGGGTTTGTCCTGACCCTTCTCATCCTTATAAAACACTTTCATATCTTTAGAATATTTAGTCCCCAGCGGGAAAATATTTCCCACCTCTATTGAATTGGCAGCTTTGATAACACCTCTGCATTGGGGACATTTATCCCCCTCTTTTCCGTTAAAAATCTCTTTATTTCGGGCAAAATCACAAGACTGACAATAGTAAATTATATCTTCACCGCTCTCCACTAAAGCCTGAAATTCATGCGTGTATTTATCAGTAAATATCCCTCCGGAAGCTTCCACCACTCTAACCTCTAGCCCAATCCTTTGAAATATTTTCAGATAAGCCTGTTTTACTTCTTCATAATATTTAAACAGCTCTTCCTCGCTAACATGGGCGCTGTACAAATCCTTCATCATAAACTCGCGACCCCGCAATATTCCTGATCTTGCCCGCAATTCATTACGGAACTTTGTGGAAAAATGGTAAACTTTAACCGGCAGATCTTTATAAGAGCTGACGTGCTTCCCCAGCAAGTCCATAACGATCTCCTCATGGGTGATAGCCAAACCCACTTCACGACCCCGAATATCTTCAAACTGATACATAATTTCCTTAACGTCGGTTTTATTCCACCGTCCGCTCCTTTCCCAAACCTCCTTGGGGTGAAGCAGGGGCATTAACATTTCCTGAGCACCAGTAGCATCCATCTCTTCCCGGATGATTTGAACAATTTTAGAAACCACTTTGTACCCCAAGGGCAAGAGAGTCCACGAACCGGCCATTAGTTGGTCAATAAATCCGCCCCGTACTAAAAGCCGATGGTTTGTCGACTCTGCGCCGGCAGGCGCCTGCTTAATTGTTTTCGGAAAAAGATCCAAGTACTTCATGAAGATATTCTATAGTTTTAGGGTAAAAAAGGGAAGGCTTGGTGAAGAATGAATTTTTGGATGTCAGAATAAGTAATTAAAAGGATCAGGGCAAGAAGGAAAACCATGCCTGCAAAATGAATCCACTTTTCAACCTCAGGCTTTACTCCCCTGCCAAAAGTTCCTTCAATCACCAAAAAAGCTGCCCGTCCGCCATCCAACGCTGGGAACGGCAAAATGTTTATAATTGCCAGGGTAAGAGACATAACCCCCAAAAACCACAAAAAAAGCGGCAAATTTCCGGCCTTCACAATATCACTGATAATTATCGTAATTCCCACAGGCCCGGCTACTGACTGAGAAGCAGCCTGGTAGTTTTGATGCTCCAAAGATTGGAACAGCTGGCCGAATCCCAAAAAAGTCAGGCGGGTCAAGTCCAAAGAATAGGAGGGAGCAGAAAAGATTTTTTCCGGCAAAG